>NZ_JBEPFC010000020.1:0-75962 GCF_040301705.1 Streptomyces sp. NPDC000151
GGCGCCCGGGGCGGCGACGGCCGGGGTCGCGAGCGGCGCCTTCTCCGGGGGCAGCGGCTTGCGCGCGGCGGGCTGCTCCTGGGGGGACGTTTCCGCTGGGGACGCCGGGGACGCCGGGGACGGTACGGCCGGCTTCCCGGCCGGTGCCGCCTTCATGGCCGGTGCCTTGGCGCTCTTCGCCCCGTGCCAGCTGGCCGCCCCCTGGGCGAGGTGGAAGGACGCGGTGTCCCGGTACCCGGGCGGCGCCGGACGGCTGGGCTTCGGCGGGACCGCGGGCCGGGGCGGAACGGCGGGGATGTCCGCCGCGGGTTCCTCGTGAGCGGCACCGGAAGGGGTGGCGCCGGAAGCGGCGGCGCCCGGGGCAGCGGCCCCCGGGGCAGCAGCGCCCGGGGCAGCAGCGGCCGGCCGGTACGGCGGTGGCGGAGGTATCGGAGGCAGGCGACGCGGGCCGGCGTAGTTCGCTTCGGTGCTCACCCGCGCTCCCCCTCGCGCAGTTCGGCCCCGTGCCCGGGCGGCGTGCGGGGCGGGACGGTATGGATCAGACCTGATGCCGCGGGTCTGCGGGCCGCGGTCTGCGCCACTTTACGGGCTGTCGCGCCCCCGGCCGCAACTCCTGTCCGGTACCGGTCCCTCCTTGTGTCCGGTCTGTCGCGATCTCTCCCCTACCCTGCGGTAATGCCGTCTGGCAGGCTGCCGTCATGAGCCGGTTCACGTCCGATTCCCCTGCCTTGGGGGCCCGTTACGACCGGGCCACCGCCCATCTCGACGCACCGCTGGCCATCGTCGACCTCGCGGCGTTCGATGCCAACGCCGCGGATCTGGTACGGCGCGCGCACGGCAAACCGGTGCGGGTGGCGAGCAAGTCCGTACGCTGCCGCGCCCTGCTGGAACGCGTGCTGGCCCGGGACGGGTTCGCCGGGATCATGAGCTTCACGCTCGCCGAGTCGCTCTGGCTGGCCCGCTCCGGCTTCTCCGACGTCCTGCTGGCCTATCCGTCGGCGGACCGGGCCGCGTTCGCCGAGCTGGCGGGCGATCCGAAGCTGGCCGCCGCGGTGACGGTACTGGTCGACGACGTGGCGCAGCTGGCGCTGATCGACGCGGCGCGGGGCGGCGGCCGGGCGGAGATCCGGGTGTGTCTGGAGCTGGACACGTCCTTCCGGACGGGCGGCGGCCGGGTGCGGGTGGGGGCACGCCGCTCGCCGCTGCGCGACCCCGCACAACTGGCTGAATTCGCGCGGGTGGTGGCGCGCCGCCCCGGCTTCAAGGTCGTCGGCCTGATGGCGTACGAGGGCCATGTGGCGGGCGTCGGGGACGCGGTGGCGGGCCGGCCGCTGTTCTCGCGCTCGGTGCGCGTCATGCAGGCCGCGGCGCGCAAGGAGCTGGCGCGGCGGCGCTGGGAGGCGGTGCGCGCCGTCCGGGCCGAGGCGCCGGACCTGGAGTTCGTCAACGGCGGCGGGACGGGCAGCGTGCAGCACACCGCGGCGGAGGCGGCGGTGACGGAGGTCGCGGCCGGATCGGGGCTGTACGTGCCGCGGCTGTTCGACAACTTCCGTTCGTTCAGCGGGCGGCCGGCGGCGCTGTTCGCGATGCCGGTCGTGCGGCGGCCGGGGCCCGGCGTGGTGACCGTACTGGGCGGCGGCTATCCCGCGTCCGGCGCGGCGGGCCCGGACCGGCTGCCGGAGCCGTATCTGCCCGCGGGGCTGGCGTACGACCCGCAGGAGGGGGCCGGCGAGGTGCAGACGCCGCTGCTGGGCGCGGCCGCCGACCGGCTGCGGGTCGGGGACAGGGTGTGGTTCCGGCACGCCAAGGCCGGTGAGCTGTGCGAGCGTTTCGACGCGCTGCGGCTGGTGGACGGGGACCGGGTGGTGGCGACCGTACCGACGTACCGGGGCGAGGGGCAGACGTTCCTGTGACCGGGGCGCGGGAGTACGGGGCGGCGGACCGCCCCGTACGCGCTACGCCGTCGGCTCGATGCCTTCGAGGATCTTGTCCATGTCGGCGAGCGGCGGGGCCTGGCCGCCGACGTCGAAATTGAAGCGGACGACGACCATCGAGCCGGAGCCGCCGGGCGAGGGGAAGGCGACGGACTGCGCGATGCCGTCCGGGCCCTTCTTGTTGGTGACCTTCCAGCGCACCAGGTAGCCCTGCTGGCCCGCGACGGTCACCTTCGCCGCCTTCAGCTCCTCGTGGTTCTCGACGCCGCCGTAGTGGTCCTTCTCCCCGTACTGGCCCTTGCCGTAGGTCTCCTCGACGTTCTTCTTGATGTCGGCCTCGGCGATGCCCCGGGCCGTGGTCTCGGCGAAGCCGGCCGCGGTCTCGGAGAGGACCTTGCCGCGCATGCACTGCTTGGACGCGTCGCCCTTGCACTCGTACGGACCGATGTACAGGTCCATGTCCCGGCCGAAGTCGTCCTTGTGCCAGCCGTCCAGGACCGGGATGGCGATGCTGTTCAGGGCGTCGACGAGGGTGTCCTCGTCGTCGCTGGGGGCCGGTTCGGGCGCGGCCGAGGTGGTGGCGGGCTCGGGGGACGGGCTCTCACTGGCACTCGCCGTCGCCGTCGGGCCTGGCTCGGGGTCGACGTGCGGCTCCTCACCGCCGCCGACGGCGAGGGTGATGCCGACGACGGCGGCGGCCACGACGACCGCCGCACCGGCGATCGCGGCGATCATCGGGCCGCGCTTCCTGCCCCCGCCGCCTTGCCCGGGGCCACCGGGCTGCGGGCCGCCGGGCTGCGCGGGCCCGAAACCGCCCGGCGCACCCTGCGGGTATCCGTAGCCGGGCTGCTGCTGCGCCTGCTGCGGATACCCGTAGGCGCCGGGCGTGCCTTGCTGCGGATAGCCGTACGCCGCCGGGGCGGCAGCCTGTGCCGCGCGGGTGTGGTCGGTCCACGCCGAGCCGTCCCACCAGCGTTCGGGGGCGGGACCGTTGCCTGTGTACCCCGGGTCTGGATACCAGCCCGGCGGTGTCGTCATGCTCACGCCGGACACCTTATGGCCGGAATCAGCCGCCGTACACACGGTCCTGCTGGTCGGGCACCACGCCGCCGTCGGCGCGGCGCAGCGGTCCGAAGCCGCCCTCGGGCTTGTTGTACGCCGCGGTGGAGCACGGGTAGCTGCCGGACTTGCGCGGCAGCGGCTCGATGAACATGGGGTTGACCACCCAGCGTCCGTCGGCGTTGTCGTAGGCCCGGCACATGACCTCGTTCTTGTTGCGGTTCAGCACGAGGTGCGCGCCGGTGGCGTCGCCGACGAAGGTGACGTCGGTGTCCGCGTCGCCGCCGCCCAGCGCGATGCGGTGCGCGAAGTCCTGCTGCTGCCACGCCTTCGGGCCCTTGATCCCGAAGATGTCCTGGTTGATCCAGCAGCGCTTGCCGTCGATGTACGGGATGGCCTCGCCCTTGGTGTCGCCGACACCGCCGCAGCCCTCGTTCTCGTACGTGATGCGGCCGTGCTTCACGACGCTGCGGATGGCGATGGTGTGCTTCTCGTCGACGCCGATGCCCTTCGACCAGACCTCGGTGACGGGCTCGGAGCCGGCGGAGACGATGTAGACGTCGAAGCCGGCGCGCTGGAGGGTGCCGACCAGGTCCCGCTGCTGCGCGTAGTAGCGGACGTAGCCGGGGACGGTGTGGCTGCCGACCTTGTCCTTGCTGCCGATCGGCGCGGCCAGGACGTGCTTGCGCGCGGCGGCGGCGTAGGAGCGCAGCTCGGCGACGGTGTGGCCGGCGAACAGCTGCGGGATCCAGGCGTACTGGGGCACGGTGCGCCGGTGGTTCCAGCTGCCCTCGAAGGCCGCTGCGCCGTCGGCGGTCTTGGCCTCGTCGCGGATGGCGAAGATCTCGTCGGCGCAGGCGGTGTTGGTGGAGGTGTGCAGCGGCGCGCCGACGGGCACGGAGGTGCCGCACGCCTTGGTCAGGGCGCGGTCGGCGGCCGGGGTCAGCCACTTGCTGGTGTCGCGCCAGTGCGCCGGGCGGAGGATCTTGTCGTGGTTCAGGGACCAGACGAGCGTCGCGTCGGTGACGTCGTTCTTGGTGATCGTGTTGTCCCAGTCGAAGGCGGCGACCGGGCGCTGCCCGTGGCCGTGCGCCAGTTCCGGATGGGAGCAGACGCCGCGTTCGTCGATGGTGCGCTGGAGCTTGTCGCGGTTGGTGCCGTACCACTTCAGGCTCTGCGACAGCTGCGGGCAGCCGGCCTGCGGGGTCTTCGGTGCGGCCGGGGCCGCGCCGGCGGGCACGGCGGCCGCCAGGGTCGCGGTGACGGCCAGGGCCAGGGCCGGGGCGAGGGTGTGCCGGATGCGCATACGTCCTCCGTTACGGGTGCGGGCCGTGGAGCGGAACGGCTCCGGGGCCGGCAGCCCCGTGCTGCCGGCCCCGTTCATGATCGGGAAACTTTACCCGTGGCGCTTACATGGGAGTGACATACGCTCCGGCGATTCCGCCGTCGACGAGGAATTCGGCCGCGTTGACGAACGAGGAGTCGTCGCTGGCGAGGAAGGCGACCGCGGCGGCCATCTCCTCGGGCTCGGCGAACCGGCCCACGGGCACGTGCACCAGGCGGCGCGCGGCGCGCTCCGGGTCCTTGGCGAACAGCTCCTTGAGGAGCGGGGTGTTGACGGGCCCGGGGCAGAGCGCGTTCACGCGGATGCCCTCGCGGGCGAACTGCACGCCCAGCTCGCGGGACATCGACAGCACGCCGCCCTTGGAGGCGGTGTAGCTGATCTGGGAGGTGGCGGCGCCCATGACGGCGACGAAGGAGGCGGTGTTGATGATGGAGCCCCTGCCCTGGCGCTGCATGTACGGGAGGGCGTACTTGCAGCACAGGTAGACGGAGGTGAGGTTGACCTCCTGGACCCGCTTCCAGGCGTCGAGCCCGGTGGTGAGGATGGAGTCGTCGTCGGGCGGCGAGATGCCCGCGTTGTTGAAGGCGACGTCGACGGAGCCGTAGGTGTCGTACGCGGTCTTGAACAGCGCCTCGACCTGGCCTTCGTCGGTGACGTCGACCTGGACGAAGAGCCCGCCGACCTCGGCCGCAGCGGCCTTGCCGGCGCTCTCGTCGATGTCGGCGCAGACCACGTTGGCGCCTTCGGAGGCCAGCCGGCGGGTGGTGGCCAGGCCGATGCCGCTGCCGGCACCGGTGATCACGGCGGTACGGCCGACCAGTCGGCGGCACACGGGGGTCTCGGCGGTCCGGTCGGTCATGTCACTGCTCCTCGGTGCTGATGAAGACGTTCTTGGTCTCGGTGAAGGCGGCGAGCGCGTCGGGGCCCAGCTCACGGCCGAGCCCGGACTGCTTGTAGCCGCCGAACGGGGTCCAGTAGCGGACGCTGCTGTGCGAGTTGACGGAGAGGTTCCCGGCGGCGACGGCGCCGGAGACGCGCAGCGCGCGGCCCACGTCGCGGGTCCAGATCGAGCCGGAGAGGCCGTAGTCGGTGGCGTTGGCGAGCCGGACGGCCTCGGCCTCGTCCTCGAAGGGCAGGACCACGGCGACCGGGCCGAAGATCTCCTCGGTGGCGGCGCGGTCCCCGGGCCGGCCCTCCAGGACGGTCGCGGGGTACCAGAAGCCCTTGCCCTCCGGTGCCTCGCCGCGGATGGCGACCGGGGCGCCGTCGGGGACGTAGGACCGTACGCGGTCGCGCTGGGCCGCGGAGATCAGCGGGCCCATGCCGGTGGCGGGGTCGGCCGGGTCGCCGACGGTGACGGCCTTGACCGCGGGCTCCAGCAGCTCCAGGAAGCGGTCGTACACGGACCGCTGGACGAGGATGCGGCTGCGGGCGCAGCAGTCCTGGCCGGTGTTGTCGAGGAAGGAGCCGGGCGCCGCGGCGGCTGCCTTCTCGATGTCGGCGTCGGCGAAGACGATGTTGGGGCTCTTGCCGCCCAGTTCGAGCGTCACCCGCTTCACGCCGTCGGCGCACTTGGCCATGATCTGCTTGCCGACGCCGGTGGAGCCGGTGAAGACGACCTTGGCGACGCCGGGGTGCTCGACCAGCGCGCTGCCCGCGACGGGTCCGGCGCCGGGCAGGACCTGGAACAGGCCCTCGGGGAGGCCCGCTTCCAGGCCGAGCTCGGCGAGCCGGAGGGCGGTGAGCGGGGTCGTCTCGGCGGGCTTGAGGAGGACGGCGTTGCCCGCGGCGAGGGCGGGCGCGGTGCCCCAGGCGGCGATGGGCATCGGGAAGTTCCACGGCGCGATGACGGCGACGACGCCGAGCGGTTCGTGGAGCGTGATGTTGAGGCCGCCGGCGACCGGGATCTGCGTACCGGTCAGCCGCTCGATGCCGCCGGCCGCGTATTCGAGCAGGTCGCGGGCGTTGCCGGCCTCCCAGCGCGCGTTGCCGACCGGGTGGCCGGCCTCCCGTACCTCCAGCTGGGCGAGCTCTTCGAGGTGGCTGTCGACGGTGGCGGCGAAGCGGCGCAGCAGCCGGGCGCGGTCGCCGGGGGCGAGCGCGGCCCACTGCGCCTGTGCCCTGGTGGCCCGCGCGACGGCGGCGTCGACGTCCTCGGCCGTGGCGGCCGGTACCGTCGCGATGACCTCTTCGGTCGCCGGGTTGAGGATCTGGTGCTCGGAAGACAAGTGCGTGGTCCTCACATGCGTTCGAAGGAGCGGAACCGCTCCCAGTCGGTCACGGCGGAGTCGTAGGCGTCGAGCTCCACCCGGGCCATGTGGAGGTAGTGCTCGACGACCTCGTCACCGAAGGCGGCGCGTGCGATGGGGCTCTTCTCCCACAGGTCGGCGGCCTCGCGGAGGGTGGTCGGCACGTGCTCGGCGTCGCCGGTGTACGCGTTGCCGGTACAGGCGTCCGGCAGCTCCAGCTTGTGCTCTATCCCGTACAGCCCGGCCGCGACCATGCCGGCCACCGCGAGGTACGGATTCACGTCGCCGCCGGGGAGGCGGTTCTCGAAGCGGTGGGCGTGGCCGTGGCCGATGACGCGGAGCGCGCAGGTGCGGTTGTCCGGGCCCCAGGCGACCGCGGTGGGCGCGAAGGAGCCGGGCCGGAAGCGCTTGTAGGAGTTGATGTTCGGCGCGTACAGCAGCGTGAAGTCGCGCATCGCGGCGATCTGTCCGGCCAGGAAGTGCCGCATCAGCGACGACATGCCGTACTCGCCGTCCGCGTCGGCCAGTACGGGGGCGCCGTCCTCGTCGCGCAGCGAGAGGTGGATGTGGCAGGAGTTGCCCTCGCGCTCGTCGTACTTCGCCATGAAGGTGAGCGCCATGCCCTCCTGGGCCGCGATCTCCTTGGCGCCGGTCTTGTAGACGGCATGCTGGTCGCAGGTGGTGAGCGCCTCGTCGTAACGGAAGGCGATCTCGTGCTGGCCGAGGTTGCACTCGCCCTTGGCGGACTCCACCGTCATGCCTGCCGCGCCCATCTCGTTGCGGATGCGGCGCAGCAGCGGCTCGACCCGGCTGGTGCCGAGCACGGAGTAGTCCACGTTGTAGAGGTTGGCGGGGTGCATGTCGCGGTAGCCGCGGGACCAGGCGTCCTCGTAGCTGTCCTTGAAGACCATGAACTCCAGCTCGGTACCGGCGTAGGCGCGCCAGCCGCGCTCGGCGAGCCGGTCCAGCTGGCGGCGGAGGATCTGCCGCGGGGAGGCGACGACGGGGCTGCCGTCGTGCCAGGCGAGGTCGGCGGTGAGCAGCGCCGTACCGGGGCTCCAGGGCGTGCGGCGCAGCGTCCCGGTGTCGCCGTGCATGCAGAAGTCGCCGTAGCCGCGCTCCCAGGAGGACATGGCGTAGCCGTCGACGGTGTTGAGGTCGACGTCGACGGCGAGGAGGTAGTTGCAGCCCTCGCTGCCATGGGCCAGGACGTCGTCGAGGAAGAACCGGGCCGCGAACCGCTTGCCCTGGAGCCTGCCTTGCATATCGGTGAAGGCGAGGACGACAGTGTCGATCTCCCCGGTGTCGACGAGCCTTCTCAGCTCCTCGACCGAGAGCGGGGGCGTGCGGTCTGCCACGGTGGTGCCTCCTGTCGCTGCGTCCGGAGGTCATAAGGTAGGCACACGAACCATTGATTGGGAAGGGGTTGCGGTGGACGGAGCGGCGGACCGACTGGCGCCGGTGCTGCGCCCGGTGCGGGCGGGCAACGGTTTCGAGGAGGCGCTGGAGCAGATACTCCAGATCGTGCGGCTGGGACTGGTCCCCCGGGGCGAGCGGCTGCCGGCCGAACGCGAACTGGCCGAGCGGCTGCAGATCAGCCGGGTCACGCTGCGCGAGGTGCTGAAGGTGCTGCAGGACGAGGGGCTGGTGGTCAGCAGACGCGGGCGGTACGGCGGCACGTTCGTACGGGAACGGGCGGAGACCCCCGGCGAGGACGAGCTGCGCCGCCGCATCGCGCAGGTCGACGTCGAGGACACGCTGCGGTTCCGCGAGGTGCTGGAGGTGGGCGCGGCCGGGCTGTGCGCGGGGTACGGGCTGGATGGGGAGCAGGCGGGGCGGCTGCGGGAGGCGCTGGCGGCCACGCACGACGCGCCGCTGGCCGACTACCGGCGGCGGGACACGCTGCTGCATCTGACGCTGGCCGAGCTGTCGGGCTCGGCGACGCTCGCCGCGCAGTACGCGGCCGTCCGGGCGACCGTCAACGACCTGCTGGACTGCATCCCGCTGCTGGTGCGCAACCTGGAGCACTCCCAAGCGCAGCACACCGCGCTGGTGGAGGCGGTGCTGGAGGGCGACGCGGACGGGGCGCGGGAGGTGATGCGCGAGCACTGCTGCGGGACGGCGGCCCTGCTGCGCGGCTTCCTCACGGGCCGGCCGCCGACGCCGTAACCGTTCTTTTACGGCACGGGTCTTGCGCCCCACCCTCTCGTACGACAAAGGTATGGTGCTAAACCTTTACCCCGCCGAGGCAGGAGCGGCTCATGGCCGACAGCACGGAACCGCGCACCGCACCGCCCACTCCCCCGCCACCCGGGGCCGCGCCCGAGGACGCCTACCTGGAGAAGCGCTCGCTGCGCCGGGGCAGCGCCGGCCCGCTGCTGCTCACGGGCCTGGGCGTCGCGTACGTCGTCTCCGGCGACTTCTCCGGCTGGAACAACGGCCTGGCCCAGGGCGGCTTCGGCGGTCTGGCGCTGGCCGCGCTGCTGATGGGCGTGATGTACACCTGCCTGGTCTTCGCGCTCGCGGAGCTGGCGTCCGTGCTGCCCACGGCGGGCGGCGGCTACGGCTTCGCGCGCCGCGCGCTCGGCACCTGGGGCGGCTTCCTGACCGGTACGGCCATCCTCATCGAGTACGTCCTCGCACCCGCCGCGATCTCCATCTTCATCGGCGACTACGTCGAGTCCCTCGGCCTGTTCGGCCTGACGTCCAGCTGGCCGGTCTACCTCGCCTGCTTCGTGATCTTCATCGGCATCCACCTGTGGGGCGTCGGCGAGGCGCTGCGCTTCAGCCTGGTCGTCACCGCGATCGCGGTGGCCGCGCTGGTCGTCTTCGCGCTCGCCGCGGTCACCGACTTCCACGTGAGCGCGCTGAACGACATCCCGGCGGACAAGGGCGCCTTCGGCGCGTCCTCCTGGCTGCCCTTCGGGATACTCGGGATCTGGGCGGCGTTCCCCTTCGGCATGTGGTTCTTCCTCGGTGTCGAGGGCGTGCCGCTGGCCGCCGAGGAGACCAAGGACCCGGCCCGCACCCTGCCGCGCGCGATGGCCGCCGCGATCGGCGTCCTGCTGCTGCTCGCCCTGGTCACCTTCCTCACCGCGACCGGGGCGCGCGGCGCCGCCGCCCTCCAGTCCGTCGGCGACCCGCTGGTCCAGGCCCTGCAGCCGCACGGCGAGCCGACCGTCACCTCCCGCATCGTCAACTACGCGGGCCTGGCGGGCCTGATCGCCTCCTTCTTCTCCCTCATCTACGCCGGGTCCCGGCAGCTCTTCGCCCTCTCCCGGGCCGGCTACCTGCCCCGCTTCCTCTCCCTCACCAGCCGCCGCAAGGCCCCCTACCTGGGCCTCCTCGTGCCCGGCGCGCTGGGCTTCGCACTGGCGGCGGCCACCGGCGACGGCGCCCGGATGCTGAACGTCGCGGTCTTCGGCGCCACCATCTCCTACGCCCTGATGGCCCTCTCCCACATCGTGCTGCGCCGCCGCGAGCCGGGACTGGCGCGCCCGTACCGCACCCCCGGCGGCATCCTGACCTCCTCGATCGCCTTCGTCCTCGCCTGTTCCGCGCTGGTCGCGACGTTCCTGGTGGACAAGGAGGCGGCCTTCATCGCACTGGGCGTGTACGCCGTCGCGCTGGCGTACTTCGCGCTGTACTCGCGGCACCGGCTGGTGGCCGCGGCACCGGAGGAGGAATTCGCAGCGCTGGCCGCCGCCGAGGCCGAACTCGACCGCAACTGACCGCTCACCTGCACCCCGACCGGAGGTCCCCGTGCCCACCCCGCCGCTCATCGGCATCAGCACCTACCTGGAAGACGAAGCCCGCTGGGGCGTGTGGACCCTCCCGGCCGCACTGCTGCCGGCCGGCTACCACCGCCTGGTCCAGCGCTCCGGTGGCCTCGCCGCCATGCTGCCGCCGCACGAGCCGGACCTGGACCGGGACGCGGCGAAGGAGGCGGCGGCCGCGGTCGTGGCCCGCCTCGACGGCGTGGTGATCGCGGGCGGCCCCGACGTACGGCCCGACCGGTACGACGCCGAGACCGATCCCCGCACCGGGCCGCCGGCCCTCGCCCGCGACACCTGGGAAACGGCCCTCATCGAGGCAGCCATCGACTCGGGCACGCCCCTGCTCGGCATCTGCCGCGGCATGCAGCTGCTGAACGTCGCGCTCGGCGGCACGCTGTACCAGCACATCGAGGGCCACGGCGGGCCACCCGGCGTCTTCGACCACCACAAGGTCACCGCCGTGGCGGACAGCCGGCTCGCCGGCATCCTGCCCGAGCCGGTCTCCGTACCGACGTACCACCATCAGTCCGTCGACCGGCTCGGCCGCGGGCTGCTGGCCTCCGCGTACGCCGAGGACGGCACGGTGGAGGCGCTCGAACTGCCGGACGCGCCGGCCTTCGCGCTGGGCGTGCAGTGGCACCCCGAGGCGGGCACGGACACCCGGGTCATGGACGCACTGGTGGCGGCCGCCGCCCGCTGACGCTGCCTCAGAAGGACAGCTGCCTCAGAAAGACATGGGCTCAGAGCCCGATGTCGTCCGCGACCCCCACCAGAAGCACCCGCGTGCCCGCCTCCCGGGCGCGCCAGCGGTGCGTCACGCCGCCCGTGCAGTAGAGCGTGTCGCCGCGCCCCAGCTCGTACCGCTCCCCCTCGGCCTCCGCCTCCACGGCACCCTCGACGACGTACAGCAGCTCGTCGTTCGGGTGCCGGAACTCCCGCCCCCACTCGTGGGCGCCGGTGAACTCCAAGGCGTGCAGCTGCTGTTGGCCGCGTACCAGCGGCCGCACCGTGCCCGCCGCGCCGTCCTCCAGCGCGGCCGCCGCATCCGCGCGCACGACGTCGACGGCGCGGCGGTCCTCCGCCGCGCCCAGCAGCTGGACCGCCGTGCTCTCCAGCGCGTCCGCGATCCGCTGCAGCGACCGCATGCTGGGGCGGGCCCGGTCGTTCTCGACCTGGCTGAGGAAGGGCTTGGACAGGCCGGTACGCCCGGCCAGCTCGGCGAGCGTCAGGTCCAGCGCGCGGCGGCGGCGCCGCACCGCCCGGCCGACCCGCGGCACCGGCCCCTCCTGATCTTCACGCATCCTGCACTCCCTCTCCCCTTTATCGCCACGTTCACGGCATTGCAACAAACGGTCCCTAGCATCGAACCTGTTTGATGTCATCAAACAAAGTTTGACACTCCGACGAACAAGGGACGGACCCGCCATGACCGCTGTCGATCAAAACACACGCCGCCGCCGCGGCACCGGCCTGCTCGCCCTCGACGAGGACGCCGCCTCCCCCGGCTACACCCTCTACGCGCCGCTCACCGGCACCGGCGAGGTCTACCTCGTCGACCTGCACGGCGAGGTCGTCCACCAGTGGAACCTCCCCTATCGCCCGGGCCGGCACGCCCGCATCCTCCCCAACGGCAACCTGGCCTACAACGGCGTACTCCCGGACCAGGAAGCCCTGTTCCCGATGTGGCACAAGTACCGCGGCGGCGTGATGCAGGAGATCACCCCCGACGGCACCGTCGTCCGCGAGCACATCGACCCGCTCCAGCACCACGACGCGCACCACTGCGGTGACGGCCGCATCCTCTACGCCGCGCTGGAGCCGCTCACCGGCGAGCGCGCGGCAGCGGTACGCGGCGGCGTCCCCGGCTCCGAGCCGACGACGGCCGAGGGCCCGACCGTCTATGCCGACACCATCAAGGAGGTCGACGCGGACGGCACCGAGCTGTGGTCCTGGCGCGTCGCCGACCACCTCGACCGCGACGAGTTCCCCCTGCACCCCGACTACTCCCGCGAGCACTACCCCCTCATCAACGCCGTCCTCCCGCTCGCCGACGGCAACATCCTCGCCAGCCTCCGCAGCGCCTCCGCGGTGATCGTCATCAGCCGCGAAACCGGCAAGATCCTCTGGCGCACCGAGCCCGGCATCGTCTCCCAGCAGCACAACCCCACCGAACTGCCCAACGGCAACATCCTCATCTTCGACAACGGCGTCTTCCGCCCCGGCTGGGACGTCCCCTTCTCCCGCGTCATCGAGGTCGACCGCTCCTCCGGAAAGATCGCCTGGGAGTACCACGACCCGGCCCGCGAGGCGTTCTTCGCCCCCTTCATGGGCAGCGCCCAACGCCTCCCCAACGGCAACACCCTCGTCTGCGACTCCCCCGCCGGCCGGATCTTCGAGGTCACCGCCGACGGCTACCTCTGCTGGGAGTACGTCGTCCCGCACTTCGGCGGCTACCGCGAGCCCGAGGTCGGCCGGATCTTCCCCGCCCAGCACAACGCCCTGTTCCGCGCGTACCGTTACGGTGCCGAGGAACTGCCCTGGCTGCCGGAACAGGGATGACCGGTGGCCGCCCCCGCCGGCACCACCCGCACCGGAGGCGACGCCCCTGACGGCGGACCGCCCGGCCCCGACGGCCGGCCGGTCCACCCGGTGGACGAGCGGCTCCCGCTGCTCCGTCTCCTCCCCCTGGCCGCGCAGCACGTCCTCGCGATGCTCGCGGCCCCGGTCTCCACGGCGTTCCTGATCGCCACCGGCCTCGGCCTGCCCCCGGACCGCACAGCAGCACTCCTCAGCGCAACACTTGTACTGTGCGGCGCGGGGGCCCTCCTCCAGTCCTTCGGCGTCCTGCGGATCGGCGCCCGGCTGCCGTTCATGATGCTGCCGGGCGGCGCGGCCGTCGCGATCTTCCTGCAGATCAGCAAGGAACACGGCCCGGCCACCGCGTCCGGCTCCGTCCTGATCGCGGCCGCCTTCCTGCTCGCCGTCCTCCCCCTCTACGGCCGCATCGTGCGCTTCTTCCCACCGGTAGTCCTGGGCTCCACCGTCCTCCTCATCGGCATCAACATGATCAACGTCACCGCGCCGATGATCGCCCACGACACCTGGCTCGCCCTCGTCACCATCGGCGCCACCGCGCTGTGCTACCTAGCACTGCGCGGCGTGTGGCGCCAGATGTCGGTACTGGCGGGCATCGCGGCCGGAACCGCGGCCGCGCTCCTGACGGGCACCGGCATGAAGGCCATGCCCGAAGGCGGCACGGTACTGGCCCTCCCGCATCCCTTCCCCTACGGCGCCCCGCACTTCGACCTGCTCGCAGCCGTCCCCCTCATCGTCTTCACCCTCGCCTCGCTCGCCGAGGCCACCGGGCAGACGGTCCTCAACAGCGAGGCGGTCGGCCGCACCCCGAACCCCGCCCGCGACGTCCCCCGCACGGTCCGCGCCGACGCACTCACCTCCCTCGCCGCGGGAGTGCTGGGCACCTCCATCATGGTCACCAGCGCCGAGAACATCGGCATCGTCCAACTCACCCGAGTCCGCAGCCGCTTCGTCACCGCCGGCGCCGGCGCCCTCCTCGTCCTCATCGGCCTGCTGGCCCCGGTCTCCCAACTCCTGGCCGCACTCCCCACCCCGGTCGTGGGCGGCGCGGGCCTCGTCATCTACGCGGTAATCGCCGCCATGGGCATAGGCATGCTCCGCCGCGCCGACACCTTCGAGGGCCCGGTCACCACAGTCCTGGCCCTCACCCTCCTGGCCGGCCTCCTCCCCGTCCTCGCCCCGGACCTCTACACCCCACTCCCGACCTGGGCCCGCACCCTCTTCGGCAGCGGGGTGCCGGCGGGGGCGATCACGGCGGTGGTACTTACGGCGTTGTTCACCAAGTCCTCCACGGCGCCATCCACTCCGGTCACCCCACCCCCCGAGTCAGCCCCAGCAGCTGCCGAGCCGGGCCCGCAGGGCGTTGGCCCGCCGGCCAGACCGCCCGCAAGTCGCGGCCCAGTCTGATCCCCGGTACCGGGATCTCGACCAGGCGCCTCGCCGCCAGTTCCTCGCCTACGGCGAGTTCGCTGAGGACCGACGGGCCCGCGCCGCTGACTGCTGCGGCCTTTACCGCCGTTGTGGAGGCCAGTTCGAGGAGGGGGGGTGCTAGTGGGGGGAGGGCTGCGTCCAGTACTTGGCGGGTGCCGGAGCCTTGTTCTCGGAGGATCAGGGGGGTTGCGGCCAGTTCGCGGGCGGTGAGTGGGGTGCGGCGGCGGGCCCAGGGGTGGGACGGGGCGGCGACCACCACCAGGCGGTCGTGGCCGATGACCGCGCCGTCCAGGCCGGGCGGCACGTCCAGGCCCTCCACGAAGCCGAGGTCGGCCTCGCCGGAGAGGACCCGCTCAGCGGCCACCGTGGAGTTGCCCGCGAAGAGTGACACCGCGGTGTCCGGGCGTTGGGTGCGCAGGGCGATCAGCCAGCCGGGCAGGAGGTACTCGGCGATGGTCATGCTCGCGGTCACGCGGAGGCGGGAGTCCCGTCGGCCGCGCAGCGCCTGCGCGCCCGCGTCGAACGCCTCGGCCGCTTCGACGATCCGGCGCGCCCAGTCCGTGACGAGCGTACCGGCGTCGGTCAGGCGCGAGCCGCGCGGCGAGCGTTCGACGAGGCCGACGCCCAACTGGCGCTCCATGGAACGGAGTCGGCTGGAGGCGGCGGGCTGGGAGATGCCCAGCTCCTTGGCGGCCCGGCCCAGGCTGCCCAGCCGGGCGACGGCGAGCAGTAGTTCCAGTGCGGCCAGATCCGGTACGCGGTATGCCAGCCTGCCGTTGTGCGGCCCCTCCGCCGCACCGATTTCAGATCCCCGCAATCCCCGCTCTGCTTCGCTCATAAGGCCAGCTTACCCGTTACTCATAACCCCAGCTTATGACCTCATAGACACGATGTCCCTGGTGGGGGCGGGCGCGCGGCGGAACCCTGGAGGCATGGCTACCCTCGCGCAACACCGCTCCCGCCCCGTGACGGGCTTCCAAGGCCGCGCCCGCGGCTCGGTACGGCACCTCGGCCCCAACTGGTACGCCGCCGTCATGGGCACGGCGATCATCGCCAACGCCGGTGCCACGCTCCCGGTGCAGGCCGGCGTGCTGCACGCTGCGTACGAGGTCGTCTGGGCGTTGTCGGCCGTCATGCTGGCCGTGCTGCTCGTCGCCCGCGCCGCGCACTGGATCCGCCACACCGACCAGGCCAGAGCCCACCTGCTCGACCCGATGGTGGCGCCGTTCTACGGCTGTCTGGCGATGGCCATGCTGGCGGTCGGCGGTGGCACGCTCGCCGTCGGCAAGGACGTGATCGGCGTGTCCGCCGCCGCGGCGGTCGACGGCGTGCTGTGGGTCGCGGGGACCGTGACCGGCCTGGTCGCCGCGGCGGCCATCCCGTACCTGATGGTGACCCGGCACCGGATCGACGTGGGGACGGCCTCCCCCGCCTGGCTGCTGCCGATCGTCGCTCCCATGGTCTCCGCGGCCATCGGCCCCGGCCTGATCCCGCATCTGCCGGCCGGCCAGTGGCGCTCCGCGATGCTGCTGGGCTGCTACGGCATGTTCGGACTGTCGCTGCTGACCGTGCTGGCGATGCTGCCGCTGGTCCTGTCGCGGCTGATCCACCACGGGCCGCTGCCGCTCGCCGCGACGCCCGCGCTCATCCTGGTCCTCGGCCCGCTCGGCCAGTCCACGACCGCGGTGAGCAACCTCGCGAACGCCGCGCCCGCCGCGGGCTCCTCGTACGCCGACGCGATGACCGCCTTCTCCGTGCTGTACGGCGTGCCGGTCATGGGCTTCGCGCTGCTGTGGCTGGGGCTGTCCGCCGCGATGGTGGTCCGCGCCTTCCGGAGCGGGATGCGCTTCTCGATGACCTGGTGGGCCTTCACCTTCCCCATCGGTACGTGTGTCACCGGCGCCGCCGGGCTGGCGGGCCACACCGGCCTGGCCCTGTACGACTGGCTCACCGTGGGCCTGTACCTGCTCCTGGTGGCGGGCTGGCTGACGGCCTTCGTGTACACCGCGCGCGGCCTCTTCCGCGGCACGCTCCTCGCGCCGCCCGCCTCGGCGCCGGCCCCGCAGCCCGCGGCCGTCTGAGCAGTCACTTCCCTACCCGGCGGTGCACCGGCCCTTGGCCCCGGTGCACCGCCGTACTGTCATGCGGCCGCCGCCAGCGCCGCCCTCAGCACGCCCGGCGCCTCCGCCAACGACGGCCCGTACCAGGTGAGATGGCGGCCGCTGACCAGCGCGGCGGGCAGCCCGGGGAAGGCCTCGGGCCCGTCGTCGGCGGCGAAGCGGTACGGCTCGTCGGGGAGTACGACGAGGTCGGCACCGCGGTCGTTCAGCTCGTCCAAGGGGATGCGCGGGTAGCGCTCGGCGTGGTCCGCGTACAGGTTGCGCACGCCCAGCCGGGCCAGCAGGTCGCCCGCGAAGGTGTCCCGGCCGAGCACCATCCACGGCCGCCGCCAGATGGGCACCACGGCCGCCGACCGCGGTTCCCCGGCCGGCACCTCCCGCCAGGCCGCCTCCGCCGCGTCCAGCCAGCCGGGGCGGGCCAGCCCGCAGCCGCGCACGAGGACGCGGTCCAGTTCGCGGAACGCCTGCGGCAGGTCGCGGACCTCGGTGACCAGCACGTCCAGGCCGGCGGCGCGCAGCGCGGCGAGGTCGGCCGGGCGGTTCTCCTCCTCGTTGGCGATCACCAGGTCGGGGCCGAGGGCGGCGATCCGCGCGGTGTCGGGGTTCTTGGTCCCGCCGATGCGCGGCACGTCGAGCCCTGCGGGGTGGCTGCACCAGTCGGTGACACCGGCCAGCAGCCCGGGCGCGGTCGCGGCGACCGCCTCGGTCAGGGAGGGAACGAGGGAGACCACACGGCGTACGGGGGTACGAGCGCTCATCGGCCCACCGTACGCGGACGGGCCCCGCCACCGGAGTGCGGTGGCGGGGCCCGTTCCCGAAGGGGTGTGACGGCCGGTCAGTACCAGCCTTACGGCCGGTCAGTACCGGTACGGCGTCACTTCACCGGGGCCATCTCATCGACGATGCCCGGGTGCGCGTCGACCCACTTCTTGACGCCTTCCTCCTCGTGGCCGGTGCCCGCGTCGTTGACGGCCTTCTCCAGGCTCGCCAGGTCATCGGGCTGCATGTGCCAGTTCTTCAGCCAGCTGTTGAACTCGGGGAACTTCTTGGGGAAGCTCTTGTGCGCGACCGACTTGATCTTGTTGCCGGCCCCCCAGGTGCCCTTCGGGTCCTTCAGCTTGGTCAGGGGGTACTTGTCGTACGCCCAGTGCGGCGACCACAGGACGACCGCGATCGGCTCCTTCTTGCCGATCGCCCGCTCCAGCTCGGCGAGCATGGCGCTGGTACCGGCCTCGGTGACCTTCATGTTCTGCAGGCCGTACGCGGGCAGGACCTTGCTCTTCAGGCGCTTCATCTCGCCGGTGCCCGGCTCGATGCCGATGATCTTGCCCTTGAACTCGTCCTTGTGCTTGCGCAGGTCGTCCATGGACTTCACGCCCTTCACATAGGAAGGCACCGCGATCTCCAGGGACGTCTTGTCGTACCACGCACCGAGGTCGACCAGATCGTTCTTGTACTTGTCCCAGTACTGCTTC
Source organism: Streptomyces sp. NPDC000151 (assembly GCF_040301705.1). Classification (NCBI taxonomy): domain Bacteria; kingdom Bacillati; phylum Actinomycetota; class Actinomycetes; order Kitasatosporales; family Streptomycetaceae; genus Streptomyces; species Streptomyces sp. NPDC000151. Next base: position 17,985 of record NZ_JBEPFC010000020.1, read on the forward strand.
TGCGCGACCGGCAGCCAGGCGTCCATCTCCACGTCGACCTGGCCGGTCGACAGCCCGGTCCACATCGGACCCACGTCGAGGTTGCGCATCTTCGGCTTGTAGCCGCGCTGCTCCAGGACGTACTTCCACAGGAACGAGGTGGCGATGCCCTCGTCCCAGGACGGGTAGCCGATGTTCGGCGCGGCGCCCGCGTCCTTGCCCTTGGCGTACGAGCCCGGGGCCGGGGCCAGCTTGTCGGCCATGCCCGGGTTCTTCTTCAGCCAGGCGCGGACACCGTCCTGCTCGTGCCCCTTGCCGGCGTCCTGGATCGCCGCCTCCAGGCCGGTGAGCTGCTTCTCGTCCAGGTGGAAGTTCTTCATCCACGAGGCGACCTGCGGCTCTTCCTTCGCGAAGCCCTTGCGGCCGAGCGTGTGGATGCCGTCACCGGAGCCGAAGGAGCCCTTGGTGTCCTTGAGCTTGGTCAGCTTGTACTTGCTGTACGCCCAGTGCGGGGACCACAGGGTCACCGCGATCGGCTTCTTCGCCTTGATGGAGCGGTCCAGCTCGGCCAGCATCGAGGAGGTGCTGGAGGACTGGAGCTTGTACTCGCCGTCCAGGCCGTAGTCCTTGAGGACCTTGTCCTTGACGATCTTCATCTCGCCGGCGCCCGGCTCGATGCCGACGATCTTGCCGCCGAACTCCTTGCCCTTGCCCTTGAGGTCGTCGAGCGTCTTGACGCCCTTGACGTAGGACGGGACGGCGACCTCCAGCGAGGTCTTGTCGTACCAGGCGCCGTAGTCCTCGAGCTTGTCCTTGTACTTCTTCCAGTACGACTCGTGCGTCACCGGCAGCCAGGAGTTGGTCTGCACGTCGATGTCGCCCTGGGCCTGGCCCGTGTAGAGCGCGCCGGCCTCCAGGGCCTGCGCCTTGGGCTTGAAGCCGCGCTGCTCCAGCAGCTCCTTCCACAGGTACGTGGTGGCCTTGCCCTCGTCCCAGTTGACGTAGCCGAGGTTGATCTGGCGGCCGTCGCCGATGCCGGCGGCGGCGTCGCCGCCCTTGCTGCCGAAGGCGTTCAGACCGCCGGCGGCCAGCGCGAGCACGACCACACCGGTCATCGCGAGCGAGGTCGCCGGGCGCCACTGCAGGAACTTCAGACCGCCGAGCGTGGCCTGTGCCTTGGCCAGCGCGCGCCGGCCGAGCGGCGAGACCCGCTGGTTCAGGGCGCCGGTCATGCGGTCGAGGTACATCGCGAGGATGACCACCGCGAGGCCGGCCTCGGTACCCAGGCCCACGTCGACGGAGCTGATCGCGTCGTAGACGGAGGAGCCCAGACCGCCGCCGCCGACCATGCCGGCGATGACGACCATGGACAGCGCCAGCATGATGACCTGGTTGATGCCGGCCATGATCGTGGGCAGCGCGAGCGGGATCTGCACGCGGAAGAGCGTGCGGCGCGGGTGCGTGCCGAACGCGTCGGCCGCCTCCACCAGCTCCTGGTCGACCTGGCGGATGCCCAGCTCGGTCATGCGGACGGCGGGCGGCATGGCGAAGACGATGGTCGCCACGATGCCGGGGACCACGCCGAGGCCGAAGAAGAGGATGCCCGGGATGAGGTAGACCATCGCCGGCATCGTCTGCATCAGGTCCAGCACCGGGCGCACCGCGCCGCTGACCGCGCGGTTGCGGGCGGCCCAGATGCCCAGCGGCACCGAGATGACCACGATGACCAGGCAGGCCACCAGGACCAGGGAGAGACTCTCCATGGTGGTGTCCCACTGTTCGATCGAGTCGATCAGTGCGAAACCGAGGAAGGTCAGGACGGCGGCCAGCAGGCCGCGCAGCCACCAGGCGAGCACCGCGAGGATGCCCGCGAGGATCAGCGGCTCGGGCGCGGCGAGCACCATGTGGAAGAAGCCGTACACCGCGTTGAGCACGTGGGTGATGAAGCCGAAGAGCCAGTCGACGTTCGACTGCAGCCACTTGACGGCCCCGGCGGCCCATGTGCCGATCTCGATCCTAGGCACCGGCGATCACCTTGCTCTCGTCGGCGTCCTTGCCGTCCGTGTCCTCGGGCGCGGCGTCCTCGGCGTCCTTGGCCGCGTCGTCCTTGGACAGGGGCTGCTTGTCCCCGGGCTTCTCGTCCTCGGGCTGCGCGCCCGCGGGCTTCGCGTCCTCGGGCTGCTTGTCCTCGGGGGCGGGCTGGGCCGGTACGGCGGCGACGGCGTCGTCCGGCGCCTGCGGCTCGGGCTCGCCGAGCGCGGCCAGCAGCTTCTGCGCCGGCACCGCGCCGATGAGCTCCCCGGCCGCGTCGGCCACGGCCACCGGGACCGCGCTGGCGGAGCAGGGCGCGAACAGGTCGACGAGCGGGGTGTCCTTCGTGACCGTGGCGGGCGCGGCGGCACGGAACTGCTCGGCGGTGGATATCTCCGTACCGTCGGCGTCCTTGCTGCCCAGCACCGACGCCACGTCCGTCATGATCGCGCCGGCGGTCAGCACCCGGGTGCGGTCGACGTCCTGGATGAAGGACGCGACGTAGTCGTTGGACGGCCGTACGAGGATGTCCTCGGCCGAGCCGTTCTGCACGATCCGGCCGTCGCGCATGACGGCGATCCGGTCGCCGAGCCGCATGGCCTCGTTCAGGTCGTGCGTGATGAAGACGATCGTCTTCTTCAGCGTCTTCTGCAGCTCCAGCAGCTGGTCCTGCATGTCGCGGCGGATCAGCGGGTCCAGCGCGCTGAAGGACTCGTCCATCAGCAGCAGGTCCGCGTCGGTCGCCAGCGCGCGGGCCAGGCCCACGCGCTGCTGCATGCCGCCGGACAGCTCGTCGGGCCAGGACTTCTCCCAGCCCTTCAGGCCGGCCAGCTCCAGCGCCTCATGGGCGCGCCGCCGGCGCTCGGCCTTCGGTACGCCCTGGACCTCCAGGCCGTACGCGGCGTTCTCCAGGACGCTGCGGTGCGGGAAGAGCGCGAAGTGCTGGAAGACCATGGAGATCTTCTGCGAACGGACCCTGCGCAGCTCTTTGGGGCTGAGCGTGGTCAGGTCCTGGCCGTCGAACCGCACACTGCCCGCGGTCGGCTCCAGCAGCCCGTTCAGCATGCGCAGCAGCGTGGACTTGCCGGAACCCGACAGACCCATGACGACGAAGATCTGGCCTTCGTCCACGGTGAACGACGAGTCGATCACCGCTGCCGTCGTACCCTCGGCGCGCAGCTCGTCACGGGTCGCCCCGCCCTCGAGTTTCCGCACGGCGTCATCGGGTCGTCTGCCGAACACTTTGTACAGGTGCTCGGCTTGCAGCCTGGACACATGCACCTCTCTGGTCGAACCAAGGAACGGCCCGTCCCAGCCATGGGTGATCCCCAGGCCGAAAGGCTGGGGAGGGGCCGTGGAGCGGCACGGCTTCGGGCCGCTTGCGCCGGGACAGAAAAAGTTGAATTCCTTACCGGTTCCGCTCCGGATGCGCGCCTGCCCCCCTTTATTCACGTCAAACACAACAGTGACTCGCCTCACAAGCGGCACACGTTTGACGCGAGGTCACACGCGACCCGGACACGGCGGCTCGCGACCCAGACGCGAGGGGGTGCGCGGCGTTGTCAGCGGCGTTGTCAGCGGCGTTGTCAGTGGCGTGCGGCATCATCGGCGTGTGACCCGACGCCTGATGCTCCTCGACACCGCCTCGCTGTACTTCCGCGCGTACTTCGGCGTGCCGGACTCCGTCCGCGCCCCGGACGGCACGCCCGTCAACGCCGTCCGCGGCCTGCTGGACTTCATCGCCCGCCTCCTCCAGGACCACCACCCGGACGACCTCGTGGCCTGCATGGACGCCGACTGGCGCCCCCAGTGGCGGGTCGACCTCATCCCGACGTACAAAGCGCACCGCGTCGCCGAGGAGGCCCCCGAGGGCTCCGCGGCGCCGGACGTCGAGGAGGTCCCGGACACGCTCTCGCCGCAGGTCCCGGTGATCGAGGCGGTACTGGACGCGCTGGGCATCGCGCGCGTGGGCGCGGCGGGATACGAGGCGGACGACGTCATCGGCACGCTCGCCACGCGCGCCGCCGGCCCGGTCGACATCGTCACCGGCGACCGCGATCTGTACCAGCTCGTCGACGACCGGCGCGGCGTGCGCGTGCTGTATCCGCTCAAGGGCGTCGGCACCCTCCAGGTCACCGACGAGGCCTGGCTCCGCGAGAAGTACGGCGTGGACGGCGCGGGCTATGCGGACCTGGCGCTGCTGCGCGGCGACCCGAGCGACGGCCTGCCGGGCGTGCCGGGCATCGGCGAGAAGACCGCGGCGAAGCTGCTGGCGTCCTTCGGCGACCTGGCCGGGATCATGGCCGCGGCCGACGACCCGGCGGCGAAGCTCACGCCCGCGCAGCGCAAGCGGCTGACCGAGGCCCGCCCGTACCTCGACGTCGCGCCCACGGTCGTCCGCGTCGCCTCGGACGTCGCGCTGCCCGACTTCGACCCGGAGGTGCCGAAGGAGCCGGCCGACCCCGCGACGCTGGAGGAGCTGGCCGGGCGGTGGGGCCTGGGCGGCTCGCTGCAGCGCGTCCTCTCGGCGCTTCCGGCGTGAACTGTTAGGTTAGGTGAACCTAACTTTTCATTCGCAGCGCCCAGGGGGCCCACCGTGGCAGCAGACCGTCCCGCCGAACGTCCCGCCCGTAGGAAGGCCGTCACCTACCGCGCCCGCGTGGTGCACACCGAACGCCTCAGCCCGCACATGATGCGGGTCGTCCTGGGCGGCGCGGGCCTGGCGGAGTTCCCCGCGGGCGAGTACACCGACCACTACATCAAGCTGCTCTTCCCGGTGCCGGGCGTGACTTACCCGGAGCCGTTCGACATGGCGCAGATCCGCGCCGACTTCCCGCGCGACCAGTGGCCGCGCACCCGGACGTACACGGTGCGCTCCTGGGACCCGCAGAGCCTGGAGCTGACGGTCGACTTCGTGATCCACGGCGACCAGGGGCTGGCCGGGCCGTGGGCGCAGCAGGCCGAGGCGGGCGCGGAGATCCGTTTCCTCGGCCCGGGCGGCGCGTACGCCCCGGAGGCCGCGGCCGACTGGCACCTGCTCGCCGGGGACGAGAGCGCGCTGCCGGCCATCGCGGCGTCGCTCGCCGGGATGCCGGAGGACGCCGTGGTGCGCGCCTTCATCGAGGTTCCGGACGCCCGCGAGGAGCAGAAGCTGCGGGCGCCGGCCGGCGCGGAGATCGTCTGGCTGCACCGCAACGCCGAGCCGGTGGGCGAGCGGCTGGTCGAGGCCGTGCGCGCGCTGGAGTTCCTCCCCGGCCGGGTCCAGGCGTTCGTGCACGGCGAGGCGGGCTTCGTGAAGGAGCTCCGCCGGCTGCTGCGGGTCGAGCGCGAGATCCCGCGCGCGGACCTCTCCATCTCCGGTTACTGGCGCCGCGGCCACGACGAGGACGGCTGGCAGGCGTCGAAGCAGGAGTGGAACGCGACGGTGGAGGCGGAACAGGAGACGGGTTCGGCGACGGGTTCGGTGACGGATTCAGTGACGCCGAACGCCTCCTGAGCGCGCAGCGGCTGACGTTGCGTCAGCTTTGACGCGTCAGCCTTGAGGCGTCAGCCTTGAGGGGAGCGGGCGCCTGCCGGGTGGCGGGCGCCCTCTTCGCGCGCCGGGCGGCGGGCGCCCTCGGCGCACGCACCGCCGTCCCCCGCCGAGCGACTCACCCCGCCTCGCCCCCGTACGCGCGCGACGAGGCGTCCGTGTGGGCCAGCCGACGCAGCGCCGCGAGGACGGCGTCCCCGATCACCGTGCCCACGACCACCCCCTCGACCAGCCGCTCCACGTCCGGCGCGCGCCGCACGTACGCCAGGTCCGCGGCCGCTATCCGCTCACAGGCGTCGGCGTAGACGTCGAGCACCTCCTCGAACCCGCCGTGCCCCAGCCCGCGCAGCGTGACCAGCGCGCCGGCCAGCGCCTCGCCCGGCGGGCCGTCCGGCGCCACCCGCCACCCGCGCCGCGCCACCAGCTCCGCGACGGCCTCCCGCGCCTCCGCCAGCTCCTCCGGCCCGGCACCCTGCGGCGGCGTCAGGCTCTTCTGTGCCGCGCCGAGCACCTTGTGCACCGGCCGGTCCGCGTCCTCGACCGCCGCCAGCACCTCGCGCACGGCCGAGACCGACAGCCCGCCGACGTCCAGCAGGCCGCGGATCAGCCGCAGCCTGCGCTCGTGCGCCTCGCCGTAATCCGCCTGGTTCGGGCTGGTCAGAGAGCCCGCCGGGAGCAGCCCTTCGCGGACGTAGTACTTGATCGTCGGTACCGCCACTCCGGTCCGCCGACTCAACTCCCCGATGCGCACTCGCTCTTCACGCCCTTCCGAAGTTCTTCAAGGGGTTGCCAACCACTCCCCCCATCATAGATAGTCCCACTATCAGATAGCGGCAAGTGCCACTATCTATTCAGCACCATGACGATGACGGGGGTTACTCATGTCTGCTCCACTCCTGCCCGCCCTGCGCTCGGCGGCCGTGCACCGCCCACTGACCTGGTTCTCGATCACGATGGCCGTCCTGGCCGTCGTCTCGGCGGTCGGCCTGGTCGCCGACGACCGGGTGCTCGTCGGTTCGCCGATCTGGTTCAAGCCGCTGAAGTTCGCGGTCTCGTTCGCCCTGTACGGGCTGACGCTCGCCTGGATGCTCGCCCGGCGCCCTGCGCCGAGCCGAATCGGCTGGTGGGCCGGCACGGTCGTCGCCGTGACCGGCGCCGTCGAAATGGCCGTCATCGTCGGCCAGACCGTCCGCGGCCGGCGCAGCCACTTCGACGTCGCCACCCCGCTGGACCAGGCGCTCTTCCAGGTCATGGGCGCGACCATCGTCGCGCTGTGGCTCGCCACCTTCGTGATAGCCGGGCTCCAGTTCCGCGGCGGCCGGGGCACCGACCGCGCCGCCACCTGGGCCGTTCGGCTCGGCGCGGTGATCGCGCTGGTCGGCCTGGCGCTCGGCGGCCTGATGCTCATGCCCACCCCCGACCAGCAGGCCGCCGCGGCCCACGGCATCCGGGACGTGATCGGCGCGCACAGCGTGGGCGTGCCGGACGGCGGGCCCACGATGCCGCTGACCGGCTGGAGCACCACCGGCGGTGACCTGCGCATACCGCACTTCGTCGGGATGCACGCGATGCAGGCCCTGCCGCTCTTCCTGCTCGGTCTCGACGCGCTCGGCCGCCGGGCGCCGCGGCTGCGGGCCGCGCGCGTACGGCTGCGGCTCGTCCTGGTCGCGGCCGGCTTCCTCACCGGGCTGCTGGCGCTGGTGACCTGGCAGGCGCTGCGCGGTCAGCCGCTCGTGCACCCGGACGCGGCGACGCTGGGCGCGCTGACGGCCCTGCTCGCCGCGACCGCGGGCGGCACGTACGCCGCGCTGCGCGCCCCTTCCCGTACGGACGACTCCGCAACGCCCTCCGCCATCGCCCAGGAGGTGACGGCATGACCGCCTTCCTCTTCGACCTCTCGTTCTGGCTCGCGGCGCCCGTCTGGGCACTGCTGATCCTCGCGCCCGGCCGGCGGTGGACCGATCGGATCGCCGCCTCCCCGCTGCCGATGGTCCCGGTGCTCCTGGTCTACCTGGCGCTGGCCGTACCGGTCTTCCCCCGGCTCTGGACCGCCGTGTCCCACCCCGAACTCGGCGGCTTCCAGGACCTGATGGCCCTGGACGGGGGCGCGGCGGCGATCTGGGCGCAGGTCATCGCCTGGGACCTCTTCCTCGGCCAGTGGATGTACCGCGAGGCCCGCCGCCTGGCCATCCACCCGCTCGTGATGGGCCCTCTGCTGGTCCTGACCGTCCTGCTCTCCCCGATCGGCGTCCTGCTCTTCCTCGCCATCCGCGCCACACGGCTGCGCACGACACGGGCCAACGAACCAAGCCCGTCCGGTCTTTGAGGACGGGCCCACCCGCGGCCCCCGTCCCTCCATCGGATGGCCGACCTCCGTTCCACCCACCCGGCCGGCCCGTACGGCGTACCGTATGGGCCCCGGCTGTCGGCACTTTGGACGGGTTACATGGCAGTTGAGTTCAGTCGGCGCAGTGGCACCCTTCCCCTCGAGCTGACCGGCTTCGTCGGCCGCACGGAAGAACTCGCGCAGGTGCGCCGGATGCTGGCCGAGGCCCGGCTGGTGACGCTCATGGGGCCGGGCGGGGTCGGCAAGACGCGGATCGCGCTGCGCACGGCCGCCGCCGTCAGGGAGGACTTCGCCGACGGCGTCCGCGTGGCCGAGCTGACCGCTCTGCGCGACCCCGAACTGCTGCCCAATGCCCTGTGTACGCTGCTCGGCGTCCCACCGCAGTCCGCCGCCGAGCCACTGGACGCCCTCGTCGACCATCTGCAGGACCGGCAGCTGCTGCTGATCATGGACACCTGTGAGCATCTGGTCGACGCCTGCGCGATGCTCGCCGACATCGTGCTCGGCGCGGCGCCCGGGGTGACCGTGCTCGCCACCAGCCGCCAGCCTCTCGACGTACCGGGCGAGCACGTCTTCCCGGTGCCACCGCTGCCCCTCGGTACGGCCGTCGAACTGTTCGCGCAGCGCGCCGCGGCCGTCACCCCGGGCTTCGCCCTCACGGACCGGAACCGCCCCGACGTCGAGGCCCTCTGCCGCCGCCTGGACGGCATTCCGCTGGCGATCGAACTGGCCACCGTCCGGCTGCGGGCCGTGGGACTCAAGCACCTGGTCGCCCTGCTCGAGGAGCGCTTCCGGGTGCTGACCGGTGGCCGGCGCACCGCCCTGGCCCGTCACCAGACGCTGCGCACGGCCATCGGCTGGAGCCACGAGCTGTGCACGGACGCCGAACGGCTGCTGTGGGCACGGCTGTCGGTCCTCGCGGGCTCGTTCGATCTGGAGGCCGTACGGCGCGTGTGCGGGGGCGGTGCGCTGCCCGCCCACGAAGTGGTCGAAACGCTCATCGGGCTCGTCGACAAGTCCGTTGTCATCCGCCTGGACGGCTCCGAGGCCGAGGAGGTCCGCTACCGCCTCCTGGACACGATCCGCGAGTACGGCGCCGACTGGCTCGCCGGGCTCGGTACGGACGAGGAAACCGCCTGCCGGGAACGGCACTTGGCGCACTACCGGGCATTGGCGCAGCGCTTCGCGGACCGCTGGTGCAGCAGTGAGCAGGTCGAGCTGTTCTGGACGGTGGACCGCGAGCGCGCCAATGTACGGGCCGCGCTCGAATACGCCTGCCTGCGGACGGGCCACGAACGGGAAGCGCTGGCCTTCGCGGTCACGCTCGGGCACTACTGGGGCCTCGGATCGTACTTCCGGGAGGGGCGGCGCTGGCTGACGCAGTGTCTGGAGCAGGTGCCCGAGCCGGTGCCGGAGCGGGCGGACGGGTTGCGCCTGCTGTGCTGGTACGCCATCCGTCAGGGCGACCGGGGACCGGCGCGGGCCACGGCCCGGGAGTCCCGGGCCGTCGCCGAGCGGCTGGGCGACGAGCGACTGCTCGCCCTCGCCGCCCACTACGTGGGAACCCAGAGCCTGATCTGCGGAGACCCGGCCACCGCCATCGCCGCCTTCGAGGAGGCCCGCGAGCGGTTCCCACGCCTCGGCGACCACCCCGGCCTGGCGCAGGCCCTGATGGACTACGCCGCCATGCACGCCATCGTCGGGGAGCCCGACAAGGCACTCGCCGTCGCCGAGGAGGCCCTGGACCTCCTCGCCGAGCATCCGGGCGAGGGCTGGGTCCGCGGCAATGTGTTCGCCGCGCAGGGCATCGCGTACTGGCGCGCCGGAGACATCGCGGCGGCCTCTTCCGCCGCGCGGGCGGCGGTCCGGCAGAAGTACCGGATGGCCGACAAGCACGGTGCGGCCGCCTGTCTGGCCATCCTGACCTGGCTCGCCGCCGCCCAGGGCCGGTACGGCCGCACCGCATGTCTCGTGGCGGCGGCCGAGCAGCTCGGCGAGGACCTGTCGGCCGTCCTGCTCGGCGTACCGGTCCTGATCGACGCCTACGACCGCGCGCGGGCCGAGGCCGGCAAGGCGCTGGGCGAAACCCGCTTCGAGCGCCTGCGCCGGTACGGCGCCGAGCTGTCCATGCGGGAAGCGGTCGACTTCGCGGAGGCGGACGAGGACACCCCCTGCACGATGACGCCGGCCGCCGACGCGCGGCGCGCGGGCGACGGCCTGACCCGGCGCGAGCACGAGGTCGCCGAGCTGGTGGGGCAGGGCCTGTCCAACCGGGAGATCGCCGAGCGGCTGGTGATCTCCAAACGCACCGCGGACGCGCACGTCGAGCACATCCTGGGCAAACTCGGCTGCTCGTCACGCACGGAGATCGCGCCCACGCTGGCGGAGAGGCAGCCCTGAGGCGCTCCCGCTCGATCGGGCCCCGGCTGCCGCCCCGACACCGGGGAGCCGGCAGCCGCCCCCGCCGACGCCCGGCACCGCGGTAACGAGGAAGCCGCTCCCACCGACGCCCGACACCGCGGTAACGAGGAAGCCGCAGTAACGAGGAAGTCCCCTGGAGGTCAGGGCCTACCCCACCGACGAGTAAGCCACCACTCCCCGCAGCACCCCGTCGACCGCCTTGCGGGCCGCCTTCGTCACCGTCGAACCCTCCGGGGCCGCGGCAGCGATCTGCCCCAGTACGTCGATCAGCTGCTTGCACCAGCGGACGAAGTCACCGGCCGGCATCTCCGCCTCGCGGAGCACCGCGTCGAGCCCCACTCCGGACGCCCACTGGTGTGCCGCCCACGCGAACCCGAGGTCCGGCTCGCGCTGGCCGACGCCCTCCGCCTGGCTGATCCGGTGGTCCTCCTCCAGGGCGTCCAGCCGCCCCCAGATCCGGACCATCTCGCCCAGCGCCGCCCGCGCCTTGCCCGAGGGCAGCTTCGGCGCGACCGCGTCGTCCGCCTGCCGTGCCTCGTACACCAGGGCCGACGCGCACGCCGCGAGCTCCTGGGGCGACAGCCCCTCCCAGACGCCCTCGCGCAGGCACTCGCTCGCCAGCAGGTCCAGCTCGCCGTACAGCCGCGCCAGCCGTCGGCCCTCGTCCGTGACCGTGTCGCCCTGCAGATAGTCCAGCTCGGTCAGCAGCGAGCAGATCCGGTCGAAGGTGCGCGCGATGGTGTTCGTACGACCCTCGATGCGGCGCTCCAGCTGACGCGTGTCCCGCCGCAGCCGGTGGTACCGCTCCGCCCACCGCGCGTGGTCCTCGCGCTCGTCGCAGCCGTGGCACGGATGCGCCCGGAGCTCGGTGCGCAGCCGCGCGATCTCCCTGTCGTCCGCGGCCGGGGACCGCTGCTTGCGGTGCCGCTCCGGCCGGATGTGCCCGGCCTTCGTACGCAGCGCGGACGCCAGGTCGCGGCGCGACTGGGGACTGCGCGCGTTGAAGGACTTCGGGATGCGCATCCGGTCCAGCGCCTGCACCGGCACCGGGAAGTCGATCGACGCCAGCCGCTTGACCTGCCGCTCCGCGGTGAGCACCAGCGGCCGCGGCCCGTCCTCGGCGTGGAATCCACGATGGCCGTTCGTCCGCCCCGAGGGCATCCCCGGATCGAGCACCAGCGCCAGCCCCGCGAACTTCCCCGTCGGTACGTGGATCACGTCGCCCGGCTTCAGCTTCTCCAGCGCCGCCGCGGCGGCCGACCGGCGCTGCGCCGCGCCCTGCTTGGCCAGCTCCGTCTCGCGGTCCTTCAGCTCCCGGCGCAGCCGCGAGTACTCCTCGAAGTCCCCGAGGTGGCAGGTCATCGCCTCGCGATAGCCCTCCAGCCCCTCTTCGTTCTTCTGCACCTGCCGCGAGATGCCGACGACCGACTTGTCGGCCTGGAACTGCGCGAAGGACATCTCCAGCAGCTCGCGCGAGCGGTGCCGGCCGAACTGGGAGACGAGGTTGACCGCCATGTTGTACGACGGCTTGAAGGAGGAGCGCAGCGGGTACGTACGCGTGCCCGCCAGGCCCGCGACCGCGGCCGGGTCCATGCCGCGCTGCCACAGGACCACCGCGTGGCCCTCGACGTCGATGCCGCGCCGCCCGGCCCGGCCGGTGAGCTGGGTGTACTCGCCGGGGGTGATGTCCGCGTGCTGCTCGCCGTTCCACTTGACGAGCTTCTCCAGGACGACCGAGCGCGCCGGCATGTTGATGCCGAGGGCCAGGGTCTCGGTGGCGAAGACCGCCTTGACCAGGCCCTTCACGAACAGCTCCTCGACCACCTCCTTGAAGGTGGGCAGCATGCCGGCGTGGTGCGCCGCGATGCCGCGCTCCAGGCCCTCCAGCCACTCGAAGTAGCCGAGGACGTGCAGGTCCTCGTCGGGGATGCCGGCCGTGCGGGCCTCAACGATCTTGCGGACCTTCTCCCGCGCCGCCTGGTCGTTCAGCCGCAGGCCCGCGTACAGGCACTGCTGGACCGCCGCCTCGCAGCCGGCCCGGCTGAAGATGAACGTGATCGCCGGGAGCAGGCCTTCATTGTCCAGCCGGTCGATCACCTCGGCGCGGCTGGGCGTCCAGATCCGGCTGCGCTGCCGCCGCTCGCGCTCGCGGTCCGCCTCGCGCAGGTTGTTGCGGCCGCGGCGCTTGTCGCGGCCGAAGGTGGGGCGGCTGTTCTCCATCCGGGCCAGCCGCACCAGGTCGGGGTTGACCTCGCGCTTGCCCTGGCCGGGCTCGGCGCCGTCCCGCTCCTCGAAGAGGTCGTACATCCGGCGCCCCGCCAGCACGTGCTGCCACAGCGGCACGGGGCGGTGCTCGGAGACGATCACCTCGGTGTCGCCGCGCACGGTGTCCAGCCAGTCGCCGAACTCCTCGGCGTTGGAGACCGTGGCGGAGAGCGAGACCAGCGTCACGGAGTCGGGGAGGTGAATGATCACCTCTTCCCACACCGCGCCGCGGAAGCGGTCGGAGAGGTAGTGCACCTCGTCCATGACCACATAGCCCAGGCCATTGAGGGTCTGGGAGCCGGCGTAGAGCATGTTGCGCAGCACTTCGGTGGTCATCACGATCACCGGTGCGTCGCCGTTGACGCTGTTGTCTCCGGTCAGCAGGCCGACCTTCTCCGCGCCGTACCGCTTGACCAGGTCCTGGTACTTCTGGTTCGAGAGGGCCTTGATGGGGGTCGTGTAGAAACACTTGCGGCCCTGTCTCAGGGCCAGGTGGACGGCGAACTCGCCGACAATCGTCTTACCGGATCCGGTCGGAGCGGCGACCAGCACACCCTTACCGGCCTCCAGGGCCTCGCACGCCTCGATCTGGAACGCGTCCAGCGCGAAGTCGTACATCTCCTTGAAGGGGAAGAGTGCGGTGGCCTGCTCGGCCGCGCGCGATCGCGCGGCGGCATAGCGCTCAGCAGGGGACATGTCCTCGGTCATCGTGTCTACGAGCCTACCGGCCACCTCTGACAGTCACGCGATCTTTAACCGACCCCTCCCGGAACGCCCTCCCCCTCCCAGCGGCCTGCCCACCTGAACGAGGGTGACTGTCCCTCCCCGAGCCGGCGTTCCGAACGCTCCGTGACCGAGTCACCAACGCGGAGTATCCGGCCGAAAATCGTCACTCTCCCACCAAGATCACCCAAACGCTGTACTATCCCTCGCGCTGCGCAAGATCATCTTGCGGCGTGGTTTGACCTTCCATAAGCGAAAAATGACAGAAAGGGTACGACTATGCGCTTCGGGACACGCGCCACTGGTGTGGCGATCGGCCTGGCGGCCACTCTCGGACTGGCGAACGCCGCTCCCGCGATGGCCGCCGACATGAGCACCCAGGCCGTACACAGAGGCAGCACCGGCTGCTTCAACTACTCCTGGGGCGATGGCACCGTCACGTGGACCGTCTATTACAGCAACACCTGTAACAGCAAGCAGGCGTTCTGGGTGAAGACCGGCATCGGGTCCGTCGGCGAGACCTGCATATCCGTAGGAGCCAAGGGCAACGGCTCCAAGGTCTTCTACAACAAGCCCATGAGCTTCGGAAACTCCAAGAGCTGCTGAGACCGGCGACTGCCGCCCGGGCCCGGTAACGCACTGGATCCCGCGGAACGAAAACGAGGGCGGGCCACCCGCAGGTGGCCCGCCCTCGTCGGCGTGTGCAACGTGACGGCTCTTACGTGATGTCGTCCATGTCGTCCCGGCGGGACTCCAGGGCGCGGCCGGGGCCGGACTGCTCCGGGAGGGCGCGCGGGGCGTCGACGGAATCGATGCTGCCGATGTCCTCGGGGGTGAGGTCCAGCTCGGAGGCTTCGTCGTCGGCGGGGCCTTCGGCGATGGCTCGGGCCTTGCGGCTGTCATTCAGGAGGGAGATGGCCACGGCGCCGAAGTACAGGAGCACGATGGGCGCAGCGAGCCCGATCATGGAGAAGGGGTCGACGCTGGGAGTGGCGATCGCCGCGAAGACGGTGATGCCCATGATCATGCCGCGCCACCAGCCGAGCATCCGCTTCCCGGAGAGCACACCGCCGAAGTTGAGCAGGATCAGCAGCAGCGGCAGCTCGAAGGAGAGACCGAAGACCACGATCATCCGGGTCACCAGGTCGAGCAGCTTGTCCAGCGTCAGGAGGTTGTCGATGCCCATCGGGGTGAAGTCGATGAGCACCTTCGCCGTCGTAGGCAGCATCTGGTACGCGAAGTACCCACCCATGAGGAACAGTGGGAAGCCGGCGCCCACGAAGCTGAGCGCGTACTTCTTCTCGTTGCGGTGCAGGCCGGGCGCGAGGAATGCCCAGAGCTGGTAAAGCCAGACCGGCGAAGACATGATCATGCCCGCCATCAGGGACACCTTCAGCGCGAGGGTGAAGGGTCCGAGCAAGTCCATCATCACGATGCGGGCGCAGGTCTCCCCGCCGCCCTTCTGCGCCAGCTCGGAGAACGACAGGCCGCAGCCCACCGTCTGCAGCACCGGCTTCGTGATCAGGTTGATGATGTCTTCGTAGAAGAAGGCCGAGACGACGCTCGCCACCACAATGGCCAGCACGGACTTCGCGAGCCGGTTGCGCAGCTCGCGGAGGTGCTCCGCGAGGGGCATCCGACCCTCGGGGTCCCTGTCCTTTTTATCCTTCTTCGGGGCAGACTTGAGCAACCCACGTCCTCATCTCGTGCGGCGGGCAGCGGTACCGGGCCGCCGCCCCAGTCGTCGGCCCTGGGTCAGCGCTTGGTCGTGCTGTCGGTCGGCTCGGCGACCGGGCGGGAGCTGTTCACGTCACCGGGCGACGCCTGGATCGTCTTCGGGGTCTCGCCCTGCGCGTCGTTCGGCGGGTCGGCCGGCGCGGACTGCGACTGCGAGCCCTCCGACTTCATCGCCTTGGCCTCGCTCTTGAGGATGCGCGCCGACTTGCCGAGGGAGCGGGCCATCTCGGGGAGCTTCTTGGCACCGAACAGGAGGATGACGACGACGAGGATGAGGATGATCTCGGGAGCGCCGATCTTTCCAGTGAACATAAGTGGTTACCTTCTCACCGAGGCGGCTGGGGTGGGGCTGCCCGACTGGTCGGACAAGCGTCCGTTTCGCCGTGCTGCCAGCGATCGTAACGCGCGGGGGTTAACCGGCGGCAATCCCTGTGCATACTCCCGATTGCGGGCCGTGCCTCGCTCGTCGTCCCGCATCCAGCAGCGTACCGCCCCCGCGCGGCCGATTTCAGACCCTCTGCCCGCCGGGTCCCGCCATCGCCCCGGCGTCCCCGGCCAGCGGCCCCGCGGCCCGCTCCAGGTCCTGCGCGGCGTGCTGGATCCGGCGGGAGGCCTCGTCCACCTGGCGGGCCAGCCTGCGCACCTCCACGAAGACGCGGACGGCCAGGACGCCGAGCACGGCGAGGCCGAGGAAGCCGAGGGCGATGGCGATCATGGGCCAGAGCATGGGGCGAGCCTACCGGCGCCTACGGGGCAAATCGAACGCCCCCGCACCCCCACCGGGGGATTACCCAGGGGAGCCGCGCGGGAACCGCTCGCGGCACCGCCCCCGCCCCCGCCCCGCCCGTGCGCAGGCGAAGCCCGTATGCGACTGTCGCTCGCCTCGTACGCGGCCGACGCTCACCCCGTATGCAGCCGCAGCGTCCGTACCCCGCCGCCGGTCAGCAGTTCCACGATCCGTTCGCCGGCCGGCTTGCGGACGGCGGAGCCGCAGTCGGGGCAGGTGAAGGAGTAGAAGGTGGTACGGCGGCTGCCGCCGATCGCCAGCCGCAGCGCGTCCGAAGCCAGCTCGAAGTGGCCCCGGCAGTCCGGGCAGGCCGCCTTGAAGATCACGGGCGCGGCCGGCGTGGTCACGGTCGTCATCGCACTCACAGCTCCCCTGCGGTTTCCTCGACTGTCCCTGCCTGCTCCGGGCCGCGCGCCTCAGCCGCCGTACGCGGCGAGCGCACGCGCCGCCGCGTCCCGCGCGCTGTCCGCCAGTTCCTGCGGGGCGACGATCCGCCCGTCCCGGCCCAGCCGCAGCGCGAGGCGCCGCAGCGAGGCGGGCTCCGGGGTACGGAGGGTGATGCGCAGGCCCCCCTCGGGCAGCTCCTCGGCGGTGTCGTGCGGGTAGTACTCCGCGACCCAGCGGCCGCCGGGCCCCACCTCGATCACGACCTCCGGGTCCTCGGCGGCCGGCTGCACCAGCCCCTCGGACAGGTCCCGCAGCTCGACGGGCGGCGGGTCGGAGGGCGCGTCCAGCAGCTTGATTTCGGCCACCCGGTCCAGCCGGAAAGTACGGCGCGCCTCGGAGAGCCGGCACCACGCCTCGACATAGGTGTGGCCGACGGCGAAGAGGCGGATGGGGTCCACCTCGCGCTCGGTGAGCTCGTCGCGGGCGGGCGAGTAGTACTTCAGCCACAGGCGACGGCGCTCGGCGATGGCCCGGTCCACGTCGGCGAAGACGCCGCCCTCGGACTCGAAGGTGACCGACAGCCGGGCGCTGGCCCCGGCCGCCTCGCCGGCGGCCGCCTCCAGCTTGGCGGTGGCGCGCAGCAGCGCCTGCCGGTCGCCTTCGCGCAGGCCGGGCAGGGTGGACACCGCGCGCGCCGCCACCAGCAGCGCGGTCGCCTCGTCGGCGGCCAGCCGCAGCGGCTCGGCGACGTCGTCGGGGTTGTGCCACCAGATGCGGTCGCCGTCGGTGTCGATGTCCAGCAGGTCGCCGCCGCGGAAGCTCGTACCGCACATGGGCAGCACGTCGAGGTCCGCGATCAGCTCGTCCTCGGTGATGCCGAAGGCCCTGGCCACGTCGCTGACGCGGGCGCCGGGGCGCTCGCGCAGGTACGTCACCAGGGACAGCATCCGGCGGGTCTGGTCGATGGCATTGCTCGCCATGGTCTGGTCGCTCCCCCTCAGCCCTTGGCCACGGCACGCAGCCGGTCCACGACGTCGGCCCGCAGCTCGGCCGGTTCCAGTACGACCACGTCCGGGCCCAGCTCCACGAGCCAGGCGTCCAGGCCGTGCCCGTACGGGATCTCCAGCTCGTCCCAGCCCCCGCCCGCCTCACGCACGGACAGCGCGCGGGCGCGCAGCGGGTAGCCGTGGTCGGCGCGCAGCTTGATGCGCGCGGTGCCGGTGGCGGTCTCGCCCGCCCAGCTCTCCACCGTCTCCCGTACGGTCACGTGGTCGGGCACCTCGGCGGTGAACTTCCCCGCGCGCGAGCGGACCTTGCCGGTGATGCGGGAGAGCCGGAAGACCCGCTCGGCCTGCCGGTCGCGGTCCCAGCCGGCGAGATACCAGTGGCCGCGCCAGCATTCGAGGATCCACGGCTCCACCTGGCGCTGCTCGGGCCGGGCCGCGTTGGCCTTGCGGTAGTCGAAGACGATCGGGCGGCGGTCCCGGCAGGCCAGCATCAGCGGCTCGAAGGCCGCCTCGTGGGCGGGGATGCGCGGCTCCAGGGCGCTGTGCGGCTGGGCGGGGTCGTACGGGCCCTCGTCCTCCGCCGCCAGCGGCATGCCGGCGGCGCGCAGCTTCTGGAGTGCGCCGCTGGCCGCGCCCGCGAGCCGGGCCTGCTGCCAGATCTTCGCGGCCAGGCCGAGGGCCGCGGCCTCCTCGGCGTCCAGGGTGATCGGCGGGAGCCGGTTGGAGTCCCGGCGGGCCAGGTAGCCGGTATCCCCCTCCAGGCCCTCGACGGTCTCGATGACCATGCCGAGCTCGCGCAGGTCGTCCTTGTCTCGCTCGAACATGCGGTTGAACGCGTCGTCGCCCGCGCCCGCCGGACCGTCCCCCGGGCCGAACGCCTCGACGTACGCCTCGATGGATCCGCGCAACTCCCGCTTGGTGAGCGGGCGCCGGGTCCCCAGCAGGCACAGCGCCAGGTTCATCAGCCGCTCGGCCTTGGCAATGGCCATCGACGCCCTTTCTCTAGCTCCCGACCGATGACCGTACCGCTACCGGGAGCCGCTTCAAAAGCCGAGGGCCCATACCCCCGAGGGGGGCATGGGCCCTTAAGGCTCGCGCCACGCGCCGTGCCGGTGCCGCACAAGGACGCAACCGGCGTCCGGACACGGTGTCCGCGTGGGCGAAGATCAGCGCCGGACCGGTATCCGGTCGCGGACGCTCCGTCTCCGGCCGGTTCTCAGACCGAGACCAGGTCGCAGACGAAGATCAGCGTCTCGCCCGGCGCGATGCGGCCGCCACCGGCGCCGCGGTCGCCGTACGCGAGGTGCGCGGGGATGGTCAGCCGGCGGCGGCCGCCGACCTTCATGCCCTGCACGCCCTGGTCCCAGCCGGCGATGACCTGGCCGGCGCCCAGCTGGAACTGCAGCGGCTTGCCGCGGTTCCAGCTCGCGTCGAACTCCTCGCCGGTGCTGAAGGACACGCCGACGTAGTGGACGGAGACGGTGTCCCCCGCCTTGGCGACCGGCCCGTCACCCTCCCACAGGTCCACGATCTCCAGATCGGCGGGCGCGGGGCCCTCGGGGAAGTCGATCTCGGGCTTGTCGATGCTCACGTGTGTGCTCCTACGAACGAATCGTTCTACAACGCGGGACAGTCTCGCAGATGGCCGGGCCGTGATCATCGCGGCGGGCGGCGTACCGCCCCGGCGCCCTCAGAACGTGTCGAGGATGTCCACCGAGAAGACCAACGTCTGGTTGGCCAGCTCGCCGCCCTGCGGGCTCGTACCGTACCCGTCCTTGGGCGGCACGACGATCTCGACACGGTCGCCGACGTGCTTGCCGACCAGGGCCTTGTCCCAGCCCTTGACGACCGCGTTGGTGCCGATCTGGAAGGCGGTCGCGCCGCCGTGCTTCCAGGAGGAGTCGAACATCTTGCCGTCCTCCCACTTCACGCCCGTGTACTGCGCGATCAGGCCCTGCCCGGCCTTCACCTTCGGGCCGTCGCCCTTGATGAGCACCTGGCTCTTGGTCTCCTTGGGGGCCTTCTCGCCCTTGGGGACGGTGATCTTCGCGGGCTTCCGGCTCGGCGCCTTCACCTCCGGCATACCGGCCTCCGGCGCCGCCTGCTCGCCCTTCGCCTCGCCGTTCTTGTCGGCCTTCTTGGCGGCGACCACGTCGACGACCCAGACCAGGCCGTCGGTGGGCTTCACGCCCGCCTGCGGGTTCAGCTGGTCACCGATGATCGCCTTCGCGGTGCCCTCGATCTCGAAGCGGGTGCCGACCTTCTTGCCGGTCACCGCCTCCATCACCTTCGTCGGCAGCTCCCGGGTCGCCTGCCCGGCCACGCCGACGGACTGCGAACGCGGCGCGTCCGCCTTCGCGCCCGGCTGCTTGGTCCAGCTGCTGCCCAGCGACTGACCCTTCGTCATCTGGCCCACGAAGTCGAGCCGGACGAACTCACCCTTCTGCACGGTCGCGCCCTTGCCCTCGGAGAGGGTCTTCACGACCGCCTTGTCCGGCGCCTTGGCCTTCTTGTCGACCTTGATCTTGGGCTGCTCGCCGGCCTTGCCTTCCACCGACGCGACGCTCGCGCCGGAGCCCTCGTCGTCGGACCCGCACGCGGCGGTGAACAACAGGAGGGGCACGGCGATCGCCGCGGCCGCGGCACGGCGGGTGTTCTTCGTGAGCTTCATCAGTCCAACTCGGGCTAGAGGGGTGGGTGGGCAATGCCCGCCACTCTACGACCTGACCCCCACCGCAATTCCAGAGACAACACGGCAGGAGACAACACGGCGGTGTGCCCCGGCGCAAAGGCCGTTGACACACCGCCGTGCCACGAATCGGGTCACATTCCCGCGATGAGCTTCTCCACCCGGTCATCCACCGACCGGAACGGGTCCTTGCACAGCACCGTGCGCTGCGCCTGGTCATTGAGCTTGAGATGCACCCAGTCGACCGTGAAGTCCCTGCGCTGTTCCTGTGCCCGGCGGATGAAATCGCCGCGCAGTCTCGCCCGCGTCGTCTGCGGCGGCACGGACTTGCCCTCGAAGATCTTCAGATCGTTGCACACCCGGGCCGCCTGGCCCTTTTTCTCCAGGAGGTAGTACAGACCCCGGCGGCGGTGGATGTCGTGGTACGCGAGGTCTATCTGCGCCACCCTCGGGTGTGACATCGTGATGTTGTTCTTCGCGCGGTAACGGTCGATCAGCTGGTACTTCATGACCCAGTCGATCTCCGTCGCGATCCGGTCCAGCTGCTCGTCCCGGATCGCCTCCAGCGTGCGGCCCCACAGCTCCAGGACCCGCTCGACGGTGCCCGTGCGGATGCCGCGGCGGTCGCAGAAGTCCACCGCCTTCTCGTAGTACTCCTGCTGGACTTCGAGGGCCGACGCCTCCCGGCCGCTCGCCAGCCGCACCTTGCGCTGACCGGTGATGTCGTGGCTGACCTCGCGGATCGCCCGGATCGGGTTCTCCAGCGTCAGGTCCCGCATCACCGTGCCCGCCTCGATCATGCGCAGTACGAGGTCGGTGGCGCCGACCTTCAGCAGCATGGTCGTCTCGGACATGTTGGAGTCACCCACGATGACGTGCAGCCGGCGGTACCGCTCGGCGTCGGCGTGCGGCTCGTCACGGGTGTTGATGATCGGCCGGGAGCGGGTCGTCGCCGAGGAGACCCCTTCCCAGATGTGTTCGGCGCGCTGACTGACGCAGTACACCGCGCCGCGCGGGGTCTGCAGCACCTTGCCGGCGCCGCACAGCAGCTGACGGGTCACCAGGAACGGAATGAGGATGTCCGCGAGCCTGGAGAACTCCCCGTGCCGCGCCACGAGGTAGTTCTCGTGACACCCGTAGGAGTTTCCCGCCGAATCGGTGTTGTTCTTGAAGAGATAGACGTCTCCGGCGATTCCCTCCTCGTGCAGGCGGCGTTCGGCGTCGACGAGCAAGCCTTCGAGAATGCGCTCGCCGGCCTTGTCGTGGGTGACCAGCTCGGTCACGTTGTCGCACTCGGGAGTTGCGTATTCCGGGTGCGATCCCACGTCCAAGTACAGGCGGGCACCGTTCCGCAGGAAGACATTGCTGCTGCGGCCCCATGACACGACACGGCGGAAGAGGTACCGCGCCACTTCGTCAGGAGACAGGCGGCGCTGTCCCCTGAACGTACACGTGACGCCGTACTCGTTCTCCAGCCCGAAAATGCGGCGGTCCATGACTGAACATTACGCCTGATGGCCTGCTCTGAAACCGGGTTCGACAGCACCGTTTCGATCATTTTCCGCCTGGCCGCCACCCACCGGACGCATGCCGGACGGCAGCAGAAAACGCCGCGCCGCGACCATCACCGCCAGCGCGGCGACACCACCGCCGCCCGCGACCGCGAAACCCGCCGCCGCGCCGCCCAGCTCCACCGCCGGGCCCACCACTGACGTACCCACGGCGGCCCCCACTCCGAACGTCGTGACCAGCCACGAGAACGCCTCCGTCACCGTGCCGCGCGGCGCGTGCCGGTCCACCACGATGAACGCGCAGGCCAGCGCAGGCGCCAGGAACACCCCCGCGAGCCCCGTCAGCGCCGTCATCCCCGCCACTCCCGGGACCAGCGCCAACGGCAGATACCCGAGGGCCAGCAGCCCGATCAGTATCCGCAGCCGGTGCTCCGGCTCCCCCGGCCACTCCCGCGCCCCGTACACCACGCCGCCGATCAACGCCCCCACGCCCAGCGCCGACAGGAGATAGCTGGAAACCATCTGCCCGCCGTGCGTATCGGCGTACGCCACCGCCGCCACCGCGATCGAACCGAGCGCGAGCCCCACGAAGAAGAACGACCCGATGAGGACGAGCATGCCGCGCGAGCGCAGCGCCCCCAGCCAGTGCGCCTCACGCGGCGCGCTGCGCCACTGCCGGGACGGCGGCGAGACCACCACCGACAGCGCGCCCAGCACCCCCAGCGCGTTGATGACCAGCAGCGCCACCCGCTCGGACCACGCCGCCACGCTCAGCGTCACCAGCAACGGGCCCACCGCGAACATCACTTCCTGCGCCACCGCGTCCAGTGCGTACGCCGCGTGCACCCGCTCCGGGCGCTTCAGCACCCCCGGCCACAGCGCGCGCAGCCCGCCCTCCAGGGGCGGCGTGAAGAGCCCGGCCACCACCATGGCCGCGTACGCCGGCCACAGCGGGTCGATGCCGACAACGGCCAGCAGAACCATGCCCAGCGCCGACAGGACGGCCGCGGGCAGCATGACGCGCGGCTGGCCCCACAGGTCCACCGCGCGGCCCAGCAGCGGCTGTCCTACGGCCGTACAGAGGCCGTACACGGCCGAGAGCACCCCGGCCAGGGCGTAGCTGCCACCCTCGGCGCGGGTGAAGAGGACCACCGCCAGCGCCGCCGTCGCGTTCGGCAGCCGTCCGATCAAGGTGCCGGTCAGCAGCCGCGCCGCGTGGCGCGTCCTGAGCAACTCCGCGTAACCCGCGGCCATACCCACCCCTCTCCGCCGGCCGTCCGGGCCGGGTACGTCCAGTGTTACGTATAACGTCGCCCGCCATACGTACCATGGCCGCTGACCGCGGGTCCACCGCAATTGAGGTGGCGCGCGCACGAGGCAGGGCACGGCGCGCAGCCGCCGACACGAAAGGGCAGCCACACCAGTGACGGAGCAGGCGACCACGTCCGGACGCGTCACCAGCAAGGACGTGGCGCGCGCCGCCGGTGTCTCGCAGGCGGCCGTCTCTCTCGTACTCGGCGACAAATGGCGCGGCCGCGTCTCCCTGGCCAAGGCCGACGCCGTACGCGCCGCCGCCCGCGAGCTCGGCTACCGCCCCAACCTCGCGGCCCGCAGCCTCCGCCTCGGCCGCACCCGCACGGTCCTCCTCGTCGTCCCCGTCCTCACCACCGAATTCTTCGCCCGGGTCTATACGGGCGCCGCCCGCATCGCCGCCGACAGCGGCTTCGGCCTCGTTCTGTA
Source organism: Streptomyces sp. NPDC000151 (assembly GCF_040301705.1). Lineage (NCBI taxonomy): Bacteria > Bacillati > Actinomycetota > Actinomycetes > Kitasatosporales > Streptomycetaceae > Streptomyces > Streptomyces sp. NPDC000151. The sequence goes on from NZ_JBEPFC010000020.1 coordinate 41,141, forward strand.
CCCCTCCCCCGAGGGCATCGGTCCGGCCCGCGACCCCTTCGACTCCGCCCGTGCCACCCTGGACGGCGTCATCGCCTCCTCCATGGCCACCGACGCGCTCACCGCCCTCTACGGCGAGGGCCTGCCCCTGGTCATGCTCGACAACGACCCCGACGACACACCGGCCGCCGCCACCGTCAACCTCGACATCGCCGACGGCGCCCGGCAGACCGCCCGCCACCTGCTCGGCCTCGGCCACCGCCGGCTGACCCACCTCGCCGCCGCCGTCGACTCCTGGACCTTCCGCCGCCGCGGGGACGCCCTCGCCGAAGCCGTGGCCGCCGTGCCCGGCGCGACCCTGGAGGTACAGGCCGCGCCGCTCGACGTCGACGCCGGGCTGCGCGCCGCGCACGCGGCACTGACCGCCCCGGGGCCCCGCCCCACCGCCCTGGTCTGCGACGACGACATCCTCGCCGCCGGCGCCTGCAAGGCCGCCCGCCGGCTCGGCCTGCGCGTCCCCGAAGACGTCTCCGTCACCGGCTTCGACGACCTCGCCCTGGCCACCGCCGTCGAACCGGAGCTGACCACCGTACGGCTGCCCGCCGAGGAGTTCGGCGCGGCCGGTATGCGCGCCCTGATCGACGTACTGGCCGGCCGGCCGCCCGCCGCGCCCACCACGCTCCCGGTCGAGCTGATCACCCGCGGCTCGACGGCCGCCCCGCCCCAGGGACGACACTCCTGAAGCACCCCTGAAACGCCGCGCGCCCCGGCGGGCTGTGAACCCACCGGGGCGGCGCGACGAACGAGCGGAGCACGCGCACTCCCGTGCGCGCTCCGTGCGGTACTTACTCCGCCGAGCCTTCCGAGCCCTCCGAGCGCTCGGATCCGGTGTCCTCGGCCGGCGTACCGGACTCCGACTCCTGGTCCTCGGCGGAACCCGCCTCGGTGGCCGACTCCGACGACCCCTCCGAAGCCAGCAGCCGGGACAGCTGACTGCCCAGCACCCGCTTGAACTTGCGCTGCTGCGGCCGCTTGCGGTCCAGGACCGCGACCTCCAGCTGCTCGGGGGTCAGCGTGCGCTCCCCGCCGTTGTTGTCCCGCGACAGCGACTCCACGGCGAGGTTCAGCGCCTCGCCCAGCGACATGCCGTCCCGGTGATGCTGATCGAGGTAAGTACTGATCTGATCGGCATTGCCGCCGACCGCGACCGAACCGTGCTCGTCCACGATCGAACCGTCATGCGGCAGGCGATAGATCTGATCGTCCTCGGAGGTGCTCCCCACCTCCGCGACCAGCAACTCCACCTCGTACGGCTTCTCGGCCGCGCTGGAGAAGATCGCACCGAGCGTCTGGGCATACGTATTCGCCAGCCCGCGCGCGGTCACGTCCTCACGGTCGTAGGTGTACCCCCGCAGATCGGCGTAGCGCACCCCACCGATCCGGAGGTTCTCGAACTCGTTGTATTTACCGACCGCCGCAAAGGCGATCCGGTCATAAATCTCACTGACCTTGTGCAGTGCACGGGAAGGATTCTCGGCGACGAAAACGACGCCGTCGGCATACTGCAGAGCGACGACACTGCGCCCGCGCGCGATGCCCTTGCGGGCGTACTCGGCGCGGTCCGCCATGGCCTGCTGGGGTGAGACATAGAACGGCGTCGACACCGGCTATCCGTCCCTTTCTGTCAATGGCTCTCTCACTGGCGAAAGCACCTCCGGATCATCCGTCATCCGCAAGTCCGCTGCCGCCCCGTCAGAGCAGCGCCGCCCGCGGACCGTCCGGCTGCTCCAGGCGCCGCTCGTGCACCGCACGGGCGATCCGGGAGACCTCGTCATCGGGGAGCCTCTTGAAACCCTCATCGGTGATCACCGTGACGATCGGGTAGATCCGCCGGCCCATGTCCGGGCCGCCGGTCGCCGAGTCGTCGTCCGCCGCGTCGTACAGCGCCTGCACGACCGCGGTCGCCGCTTCGCTCTCCGAGAAGTCGTTCCGGAAGAGCTTCTTCAGCGCGCTGCGCGCGAACACCGAACCGGAACCGGTCGCGGCGTACCCGTGCTCCTCCGACCGCCCGCCGGTCACGTCGTAGGAGAAAATACGGCCCTTCTCCCGGTCGACGTCGAACCCCGCGAACAGCGGCACCACGGCCAGGCCCTGCATGGCCATGCCGAGATTGCTGCGGATCATCGTCGAGAGGCGGTTCGCCTTGCCCTCCAGGGACAGCTGCGCGCCCTCGACCTTTTCGAAGTGCTCCAGCTCGAGCTGGAAGAGCTTCACCATCTCCACGGCGAGCCCGGCCGTACCGGCGATCCCGACCGCGCTGTACTCGTCCGCCGGAAAGACCTTCTCGATGTCGCGCTGCGCGATGACGTTGCCCATCGTCGCCCGGCGGTCACCGGCGAGCACCACACCCCCGGGGAACGACGCCGCCACGATGGTCGTCCCGTGCGGCGCCTCGATCGCCCCCTGCACGGGCGGCAGCGGCCGGTTCCCCGGCAGCAGCTCCGGCGAGTGCTCGCTGAGAAAGTCCATGAAGGAGGAGGACCCAGGCGTCAGGAAGGCAGCTGGTAGACGCCCGGTGCTTCGAGTATTGGCTTCCACACGTTTCCTTCCGGATACTCGGCCGCCCGCCCGAGGCGGCCGGCCGATCCTTGACTTGGCCCAGCGCTGCGCCGCAGCTGAAGCACGTTGCGCCCCGGACCTTGTGCATACCGTTTACATGATCCACATGCGGCGAAGCGCATCGCCGGGCGCCCCCGACCTTTCGTCGGGACGCGCCCTGGCGGAATGCGCGTTACTCTCCGCCCTTCTGAACAAATGAGCGAACGAAGTCCTCGGCGTTCTCCTCGAGCACGTCGTCGATCTCGTCCAGCACGGAGTCCACGTCGTCCGACAGCTTTTCCTGGCGTTCCTTGAGGTCCTCGGACGCTTCCGCGTCCTGGGTCTGCTCCTCGACCTCTTCGGTGGTACGCGAAGCCTTCTGCTGCCCGCCGCCGGTGTCCTTGGTCGCCATATCCCTCACCCCGCTCGGTTCGCCCCGCTCGATGTGACTGTCAAGATCAGACCCTACAAGCTGGGTCCGACATCGGCCCTGTACTTTCCCTCAACGTCCGGGACTCACCTTGATGATTCCCGCCGGGCGGACTTTTCAGCCGCCCGGCGGGCCCCGGATCGGTCACGATCGGACCGCGAATGGGCCGTGAGCGGCCCGTACGCGCGCTTGCCGCCTCAGCCGCCGGAGAGGACCCGGACCAGGTCCTCGGCGGTGCGACAGCGGTCCAGGAGCTCCTTGACGTGATTGCGGGTGCCGCGCAGCGGCTCCAGTGTGGGGACCCGCTGGAGCGAGTCGCGGCCCGGCAGATCGAAGATCACGGAGTCCCAGGAAGCCGCCGCGACATCGTCCGCGTACTGCTCGAGGCAGCGGCCCCGGAAGTAGGCCCGGGTGTCCTCCGGGGGCTTGATCTCCGCCCTCTCGACGTCCGCCTCGGTCAGCAGGCGCTTCATCTTGCCGCGCTCCGCCAGTCGGTTGTACAGGCCCTTGTCGGGCCGTACGTCGGCGTACTGGAGGTCGACCAGGTGCAGCCGGGCCGCGTCCCATTCCAGGTTGTCGCGGCGCCGGTAGCCCTCCATGAGCTCCCGCTTGGCGACCCAGTCCAGCGTGCCCGACAGGCTCATCGGGTCGTTCTCCAGCCGGCCCAGCACGTCCTCCCACCGGGTGAGGACGTCCTTGGTCTGCTCGTCCGCGTCGGCCCCGAAGCGCTCCTCCACGTACTTGCGCGCCAGCTCGTAGTACTCCATCTGGAGCTGCACAGCGGTGAGTGTCCGGCCGCTGCGGAGCGTGATCAGGTGCTGGAGGCTCGGGTCGTGGGAGACCTGGTGCAGGGTGCGTACGGGCTGGTCGACGGCGAGGTCGACGTTGATGAAGCCGTCCTCGATCATGGAGAGGACCAGCGCCGTCGAGCCCAGCTTCAGATACGTGGAGATCTCGGAGAGGTTCGCGTCGCCGATGATCACGTGCAGCCGGCGGTACTTCTCGGCGTCCGCGTGCGGCTCGTCGCGGGTGTTGATGATGGGCCGCTTGAGCGTCGTCTCCAGGCCCACCTCCACCTCGAAGTAGTCCGCGCGCTGGCTGAGCTGGAAGCCGTGCTCGTGGCCGTCCTGGCCGATGCCGACCCGCCCGGCACCCGTGACGACCTGCCGGGAGACGAAGAACGGGGTCAGGTGGCGCACGATGTCCGAGAAGGGGGTCTCCCGCTTCATCAGGTAGTTCTCGTGCGTGCCGTAGGAGGCGCCCTTGTTGTCGGTGTTGTTCTTGTAGAGGTGGATCGGCTGGGCGCCGGGGACCTGGGCGGCCTTCTCGGCGGCCTCGGCCATGATGCGCTCGCCGGCCTTGTCCCACAGGACGGCGTCGCGCGGGTTGGTGACCTCGGGAGCGCTGTACTCGGGGTGCGCGTGGTCGACGTAGAGCCGCGCGCCGTTGGTGAGGATGACGTTGGCCAGACCGATGTCCTCGTCCGTGAGCTGGCTGGAGTCCGCGTTCTCACGTGCGAGGTCGAAGCCGCGGGCGTCCCGCAGCGGGTTCTCCTCCTCGAAGTCCCAGCGGGCGCGGCGCGCCCGGTGCATCGCCGCCGCGTAGGCGTTGACGACTTGGGACGAGGTGAGCATGGCATTGGCGTTCGGGTGGCCGGGGACGGAGATGCCGTACTCCGTCTCGATGCCCATTACTCGCCGTACGGTCATGCGGCCCTCCTTGCCCGGCGGCGCCCCCTGCTGGGGTCGGCGCTCAAGTACCGCTGCGCTTCCGGTCCGTATGCGGTCCCCGCTTCCGCACTGTGTGGTGGTGCGGTGGTACCGAAGAGCCTAGAACGCCGATGCGGCGCTGGGGAGATCATTACAGTCATTGCTCCAGTCCGGTTTTCCCTGTTCCGCCGGGTGATCTCCAGGGTGCGTCCCGGCCCCTGGAAAGCGTCCGGCTGCGGACGCCCCGTCTGGGACATCCGCAGCCGGTGAGCGGTGTTACAGGTACTGCCCGGTGTTCGCCACCGTGTCGATGGAGCGACCGGTGTCCGCGCCTTGCTTGCCGGTGACCAGGGTGCGGATGTAGACGATCCGCTCGCCCTTCTTGCCGGAGATCCGGGCCCAGTCGTCCGGGTTGGTCGTGTTGGGCAGGTCCTCGTTCTCCTTGAACTCGTCCACACATGCCTGGAGCAGGTGGGCGACGCGGAGACCCTTCTGGTTCTGTTCGAGGAATGCCTTGATGGCCATCTTCTTGGCGCGTCCGACGATGTTTTCGATCATGGCGCCGGAGTTGAAGTCCTTGAAGTACAGGACTTCCTTGTCACCGTTGGCGTAGGTGACCTCCAGGAAGCGGTTCTCCTCGGATTCCGCGTACATCTGCTCGACGACCGACTGGATCATGCCGCTCACCGCGGCCTTCTTCGAGCCGGCGTGCTCGGCGAGGTCGTCGGAGTGCAGCGGGAGCCGGTCGGTGAGGTACTTCGAGAAGATGTCCTTGGCCGCTTCGGCGTCCGGACGCTCGATCTTGATCTTGACGTCGAGCCGGCCGGGCCGCAGGATCGCCGGGTCGATCATGTCCTCTCGGTTCGAGGCACCGATGACGATCACATTTTCCAGGCCCTCCACACCGTCGATCTCAGAGAGCAGCTGCGGGACGATGGTGTTCTCCACGTCCGAGCTGACGCCCGAGCCCCGGGTGCGGAAGAGGGAGTCCATCTCGTCGAAGAAGACGATGACGGGCGTGCCCTCGCTGGCCTTCTCCCTGGCCCGCTGGAAGACCAGGCGGATGTGCCGCTCGGTCTCGCCGACGTACTTGTTGAGGAGCTCGGGGCCCTTGATGTTGAGGAAGAAGCTCTTCCCCGCGGGCTTGCCGGTCACCTCGGCGACCTTCTTGGCGAGGGAGTTGGCGACCGCCTTGGCGATGAGCGTCTTGCCGCAGCCGGGCGGGCCGTAGAGCAAGACGCCCTTGGGCGGGCGCAGTTCGTGCTCCTTGAACAGATCGGGGTAGAGATACGGGAGCTCGACGGCGTCCCGGATCAGCTCGATCTGGCCGCCCAGACCGCCGATCTTGGTGTAGTCGATGTCCGGTACCTCTTCGAGGACCAGCTCTTCGACCTCGCTCTTGGGAATGACTTCATAGACGTAGCCGGAGCGGGGCTCGAGAAGCAGGGCGTCGCCGGGGCGGATGGTGACGTCCATCAGAGGCTCGGCGAGCCTCACCACCCGTTCCTCGTCGGTGTGCCCGATGACCAGGGCGCGCTCGCCGTCCTCAAGGATTTCCTTGAGGGTGACGATGTCCCCGGCGCTCTCGAACTCCATGGCTTCGACCACGTTGAGCGCTTCGTTGAGCATGACCTCCTGGCCACGCCTGAGCTCTACGAGCTCGACGCTCGGGCTGACGTTCACCCGGAGCTTTCGGCCTCCGGTGAAAATGTCGGCCGTGCCGTCCTCGTTCGCCTGCAGGAAGACACCGAAGCCGGCCGGCGGCTGTGCGAGCCGGTCGACCTCCTCCTTGAGTGCGACGATCTGGTCGCGGGCCTCACGGAGTGTGTTGGCGAGTCGCTCGTTCTGAGCCGAAACGCCGGCCAGGTTGGTCTGCAGCTCGACGATCCGCTCTTCGAGAATCCTCGTGTGACGCGGAGAGTCGGCGAGCTTGCGTCGCAGGACGGCGATCTCCTGCTCGAGATAGGCAACCTGGCCGGCAGGGTCTTCAGACCCCCGCCCCGGCCGGATGCCGCGGTTGATGTCGTCGTCGTGGGCTGCCACGGTCCTCACCTCCTCCAAGGGGAGCTGGACGCTTCCTGACCCTACCTGGGCCGGTGCAGGTTGAAACCCCTAGATCGAAAAGACTGTCGGGGTGTGTCCGATCTTCACCCTTGCGCACGTCCTCACCCTGGGGTGATACCCACCCGACAACATCGGAAAGCGACCGGTTGTATCGTCGACACGGTCAACACCCGTCAGTGCTGGCACTACTTAGACAACATCGGTTAAACGTACGCAGGAACGGCAGGCGAGATGAGCGCCCAGGAAGAAGCCACCGAGCTCGAGGTCTGGATCGACCAGGACCTCTGCACCGGCGACGGCATCTGCGCGCAGTACGCGCCGGAGGTCTTCGAGCTCGACATCGACGGGCTGGCGTACGTGAAGAGCGCCGACGACGAGCTGCTGCAGGCGAAGGGCGCCACGACTCCGGTCCCGTTGCCGCTGCTCAACGACGTGCGGGACTCCGCGAAGGAGTGCCCCGGCGACTGCATTCACGTGCGCCGCGTGTCGGACAAGGCCGAGGTGTACGGGCCCGACGCCGAGTAACCGGAGGCCGGGCGGCCGTACGGCGAGCAGTCGGCCGAGCGGCCCGGCGACAGGGAGCAACGGACCGTGTCCGGCCGGAAACCGACGGCCGGACACGTAGCGAAACCGCGGACACCTCGTGATGCCGCGGTCACGCAACGGCGCGATCAGACCCCGCGGGCGGGGGGAAGCTCGCCCCCGTCGCTCTCCGCGACGGAAATTTCGCTCTGGACGAACTTGCCGTTCTGCCAAGTCCACTTGGCGCCCTTGTGGACATCGGGGCAGCAGCGCGGCACGTCGGTGCTGGAGTATCCCGAGAGCGTGGCGCTCAGCGCACGGCCGGTCAGTGTGAGGTCCTGCACATTCAGCTTGTCGGCGGGGTCGACGAGGGTGGCCACGACGCGCGGCGCGGCGCCTTTCACGGACGGCGCGGCGAGGACGTACACGCCGCTGGGCGGGGTGCCCATCTCGGCGTGGCAGCGGACCACGGCGACGGTCTCGGGGCCGCCGTCGCCGTCGAGGTCGCCGGAGAGCTTGTCCGTCACATCGACCTTGTTCGGTCCGCAGTCGAGCGGGTAATGGGCGGCGCGGGCGTCCGGAGCGGTGGCCGCGGGGGCGGAGCGGCCGGCGGTCGAGGTCGCGGCGGAGGCGGTGGAGACCGCGGCGCCGGCGGGCTGGACGAAGGAGGCCAGGGCCACCACACCCGCGACAGCGGTCGCGGTGGCGAGCCACTGCATGGGGGTCGTGCCGGTGTGCGGAAGGTCCGGGCCTGCCAAGGACTGCACGCGGAATAACTCCTGGGAAGAGCTGTGGCGGTGGGGGTTGCCCGGCATCGTTCCACACGACGCCCCGCCACGGAACCAACAAGTCCGGACCAAGAAGAAAACTTGAGGAACTCGGTCCTTGCCTTGGGAACGCGGGGCCCACGCCGGTGGTTCCCGGCTGTCCGGAAACGCTTCGGCGCCGCCGGGTTCCCGTGGGGGAACTCACCGGCGGCGCCGCGCGGTTCGGTACGGCTGCGAGCGCGTCAGCTCTCGGCGGCGTCCTGGCCGGCCTCGTCCCGCTGCTCGCGTTCCTTCTTCTCGCGGAGCTTCTGGGCCGGGGTCTTGTGCACCGGCTGCTCCTCGGCGGGAGCGGACTGGCCACCGGGGCCGCTGTAGTCCTCGCCGTACGCGCCCTTGGCGGGCCGGCGGCGGCGCAGCGGCGGCTCCACGCCGTCCGCGAGGCGGCGGGCGGTGAGCAGGAAGCCGGTGTGGCCGATCATGCGGTGGTCGGGGCGGACGGCCAGGCCCTCGACGTGCCAGGTGCGGACCATGGTCTCCCAGGCCGACGGCTCGTTGAAGGTGCCGTGCTCGCGGATGGCCTCGACGGTGCGCGCCATCTGTGTGGTCGTGGCGACGTACGCGCAGAGGATGCCGCCGGGGACGAGCGCCTTGGATACGGCGTCCAGGCACTCCCAGGGGGCGAGCATGTCCAGGATGACGCGGTCGACGTCGGTGTCGGAGAGGTTGTCCTGGAGGTCACCGACGGTGAGCGTCCAGGCGGGGTGCGGGCCCCCGAAGTACCGCTCGACGTTCTGGGTGGCGATCTCGGCGAAGTCGGCGCGCCGCTCGTAGCTGTGCAGCATGCCCTGGTCGCCGATGGCGCGCAGCAGGAAGCTGCTGAGCGAGCCGGATCCCACTCCCGCCTCGACGACGCGGGCGCCGGGGAAGATGTCGGCCATCGCCAGGATCTGCCCCGCGTCCTTGGGGTAGACCACGGCGGCACCGCGGGGCATGGACAGGACGTAGTCGGGGAGCAGGGGGCGCAGCGCGAGGTAGGCGACGTTCCCGGTGGTACGGACAACACTGCCCTCGGGAGCGCCGATCAGCTCGTCGTGGGGGAAGGCTCCCTTGTGGGTGTGGAAGCTCTTCCCCGCTTCGAGCGTGAACGTGTAGTGGCGACCCTTGGGATCGGTGAGCTGGACCTGGTCCCCGACCTTGAAGGGCCCGCGACGGCGGGCGGCACCGGTCGGTTCGGACATGTGACCAGCCTACCGGGCGTGCGGAGCGCTCCGTACCAGGGCGGGTCCGGGGGTGGGCGGCGCTGCGCTACGGGGGCGGTCGAACACCCGCGGCCCCCCAGCAGGGGGTTACCCAGGAGAGGCGGGGGATTACCCAGGAGAGGCGGGGGATTACCCGGGCGGGGCGGCGGAATGCGGCGGGAAGTGCGGCGTGGAGTCGCTCAGGACGGGCGGGCCATTGCCGCCACGAAGGCCTTCTCGACGTCGGCGGTGGAGAGCACGCCGTAGATCTCGCCGGTGTCCTCCACGACGAGGTACTCGGTCGCCGGGGTGGCGCGGAGGTGGTCCAGCAGGTCCTCGCCGGCCAGCTCGGCCGGGACCCGCATGCCCTCCTTGAGGTCCTGGGCGAGGCCGCTGACGGCGACCCAGGGGCGGCGGTGTTCCGGGATGCCCACGATGGCGGCCTCGCGGACGACGGCGGTGGGCACGCCGTGCCCGTCGACGACGACCAGCGCGCGGGCGCCCGCGTCGTTGGCCCGGCGCAGCGCCTCGGAGAGCGGCGTGTGCGACTCCACGGGGACGGCGCGCCGGGTGAGCGCACGGGCGCGGAGGTCCGGGAGGTGCGCGCGGAGCCGGGCCATGCGCAGGCTGTTGCCGGCGCCGGTCCAGATGATCGCGGCGAGGATCGCGGCGAGCAGGGCGTCGGTGAGGGAGTCGACGCCGCCGATGTCGGGGCGTTCGTTGCCCAGCGCCCCGGTGTGGGTGAGCAGCGGCAGTCCGACGAGGACGGCGACGGCGAGCGCGCGGCCGACCCAGGCGGCGGCGACGGTGCCGGTCATCGGCTTGCCGCTGATGGCCCAGACGACGGCGCGGAGCATCCGGCCGCCGTCGAGCGGGAGCCCGGGCAGCAGGTTGAAGATCGCGACGATGAGGTTGGAGATCATCAGGCCGGCGACCAGGACGCCGGGGACGGTGCCGGGCTCGACGAGGTACATCGCGCCGTAGAAGACGCCGGCCAGCACGAGGGAGAGCAGCGGGCCGACGAAGGCGAGGACGAATTCGCGGCCGGGGGTCTCGGACTCCTTCTCGATCTCCGAGACGCCACCGAAGAACTGGAGCTGGATACGGCGCACGGGGAGCTTGAAGCGGAGCGCGGCGACGGTGTGCGCCAGCTCGTGCACCAGGACGGAGGCGTAGAAGGCGACGGCGAAGAAGAGGGAGACGAGGTAGCGGGCGCCGCCGAGCTCGGGCAGTACGCGTTCCAGCTGGCCGCCGAAGACCCAGGTGATGAGGGCCGCGACGAGGAACCAGCTGGGGGCGACGTACACGGGGACGCCGAAGGGCTTGCCCATGAGGATGCCGCCGCCGAGACCGCGGCGTCCGTTGGCGGCGCCGTTGACGGAGCCGGGCGTGGCGCCGCGGCGCGGCTTCCCGGACGCGTTCCCGGCAGCGGTGCCGGGCGCGCTCTCCGCGGCCGTACCGGGCGTGTCGGTGTCCTCCCGCGGTGCTTCCGGGGAGCGCGGGGTGCCGCTCGGCTCGTCCGGTGCCCGCTCGGGCAGGTCCTTTCCGGCCTCCGGCGCCGCCTCCTGGGCAGTGTCCGGTGCGGTGGCGGACTCCTGGGCGTCCTGCGGGCCCTGCGGCTTCCCGCTCTCGTCCACGGTGTCCCCTCGTCGGTGTACGGCCTTCGCCCGTGACCGGCCTGTCCGGTCCGATACCACGATCATGCAGGGCGAAGCGGTCCGCCGTCGATGGTATGCGGAGTGTTGTCAGTGGCGGGCCGTAGGGTCTAGGGCTATGGACACGAGCACCGAGAAGGCCGTACGGGCCGCGCCTGCCCCGGCGCGCCCGGTGGCGCTGTCGCCCTCCCGCGCGAGCGACTTCATGCAGTGCCCGCTGCTGTACCGCTTCCGGGTGATCGACAAGCTGCCGGAGAAGCCCAGCGAGGCGGCGACGCGGGGCACGGTGGTGCACGCGGTCCTGGAGCGGCTCTTCGACGCGCCGGCGACGGAGCGTACGGCGCCTAGCGCGCGGGCGATGGTCCCCGGGGAGTGGCACAAGCTCCTGGAGAAGCGTCCCGAGCTGGCGGAGCTGTTCGCGGACGATCCGGAGGGCGAGCGCCTCGCGCGCTGGCTGTCGGACGCCGAGGCGCTGGTGGAGCGGTGGTTCACGCTGGAGGACCCGACGCGCCTGGAGCCGGCCGACCGCGAGCTGTACGTGGAGACGATGCTGGAGTCGGGGCTGCGGCTGCGCGGCTTCATCGACCGGGTGGACGTGGCGCCGACGGGCGAGGTGCGGCTGGTCGACTACAAGACGGGCAAGGCGCCCCGCCCGGAGTACAGCGAGGGCGCGCTCTTCCAGATGAAGTTCTACGCGCTGGTGCTGTGGCGGCTGCGCGGGCTGGTGCCGCGCCGGCTGCAGCTGGTCTATCTGGGCAGCGGTGACGTGCTGACGTACGACCCGTCCGAGGCGGACCTGCGCGGAGTGGAGCGCAAGCTCCTGGCGCTGTGGGACGCGATCCAGAAGGCGACGGACTCGGGCGACTGGCGGCCGCGCCCGACGAAGCTGTGCAACTGGTGCGACCACCAGGCGGTGTGTCCGGAATTCGGCGGCACTCCCCCGCCATATCCCTTGGCGAAGGAGCCCTCGGCGAAGGATCCGCTTCCGGTGATCCCCGGACCGCCGTCCGGTGACGCCGCTGCGGGGCAGAATGGGGCCGCAGGCCAATCGAAGGAGAGTTCGTGACTATCCGCGTCCTGCTGGTCGACGACCAGCCGCTGCTGCGTACGGGCTTCCGGATGATCCTGGAAGCCGAGCAGGACCTCGCGGTCGTCGGCGAGGCCGGTGACGGCATGCAGGCGCTGGATCAGGTGCGGGCGCTGCAGCCCGATGTGGTGCTGATGGACATCCGCATGCCGCGGATGGACGGGGTGGAGGCGACCCGCCGGATCACGGGCCCGGCGAAGGACGGCCCGGCGAAGGTCCTGGTGCTGACGACGTTCGATCTGGACGAGTACGTCGTGGAGGCGCTGCGGGCCGGTGCCAGCGGCTTCCTGCTGAAGGACGCCCCGGCGAACGAGCTGGTGCAGGCGATCCGGGTGGTGGCGGCGGGCGAGGCGATGCTCGCGCCGAGCATCACGCGCCGGCTGCTGGACAAGTACGCGACGCATCTGCCGTCGGGCGAGGAGCCGGTGCCGGACGCGCTCGGCACGCTCACCGAGCGCGAGGTGGAGGTGCTGAAGCTGGTCGCGCGGGGCCTGTCGAACGCGGAGATCGCGGCGGATCTGTTCGTGAGCGAGACGACGGTGAAGACGCACGTGGGGCATGTGCTGACGAAGCTGGGCCTGCGGGACCGGGTGCAGGCGGCGGTGTACGCGTACGAGAGCGGGCTGGTGCGCCCCGGCGCGCAGTAGGGCCGCCAACGGAGGAAGGCCCGGCGCGGTCCCCATGGCAGGGCGAAGGCCCGGCGCGAGCGATCGCGCCGGGCCTTTCCCGTGCCGTCGCGGCCGAAGGCCGCGGGCCGGCTACTCCTCGGCGCTCTTGCTGATCTCCCAGAAGCGGAAGACCGTCGAGGAGTCCAGCGTCCACTCCAGGCCGGAGACGGTGTCCCGGGCGACGGCGTACTGCTTGCCCTGCCACAGCGGGATGAGCGGCAGTTGGTCGGCGACGATCTGCTGGACCTCGCGGTAGTCCTTCTTGGTGGCGCCGCGGTCGGGCTCGGCCGCGGTCCTGGGCAGCAGGCTGCCGGTGATGCGCGAGGAGTCGAAGCCGTTGTTCAGGACGTTGCCCTTGCCGAAGAAGGGCTGGGTGAAGTTGTCGGGGTCCGGGTAGTCCGGGACCCAGCCCTTGACGTACACGCCGTACTTGCCGGCGGCGACGCCCTTCTCGTAGTCCTCGAACGGCACGCTCTTGACCTTGGCGTCGAAGAGGCCGCTGGCGTTGAGCTGCTGGGCGAGTTCTTGGAGGGCCGCGTCGGTGTCGGGGCCGTACCGGGTCGGGGTGGACCAGAGCGTGACCTTGGCCTTGCCCTGGACGCCGGCGGAGCGCAGCGCCGCCTCGGCCTTGTCGCGCTGCGGGCGGGAGCCGTAGGTGTCGAAGAAGGCCGTGGTGTGGCCGGTGATGCCGGCCGGGACGATGGAGAAGAGCGGCTCGACGGTGCGCTGGTAGACGTCGCGGACCAGGGAGGCGCGGTCGATGGTGTACGCCATGGCCTTGCGGACGCCGAGCTTGCCGACGACCGGGTCCTTCATGTTGAAGACCAGGTGCATGACCTCGGCGCTGTCGCCCTCGACGACCTGGGTGTGGCCGCTGTCGACGGCGTGGTCGAGGTCGGCGATGTCCTTGTTGGCGAGGCCGCGGTAGGCCAGGTCGATCTTCCCGTCCTGGACGGCGTGCTTCAGGGCCGTCTGGGAGTCGAAGAACTTCATGGTCATGCCGGAGTTCTTGACCTTCGCGGGGCCCTTGTAGGACCCGTTGACGGAGAAGACGGCCTGCTTGGTGCCGTAGCTGTCGAGCTTGTAGACGCCGGAGCCGATGGCCTCGCCGTCGGTGCGGAGCTTGTCGGCCGGGTATTCCTTGCGGTCGACGATGGAGCCGGCGCCGGAGGCGATCTTCATGGGGAAGGTCGCGTCGGGCGTCTTGAGGTGGAAGACGACAGTCTTCTCGTCGGGGGTGTCGATCTTGTCGAGCCCGGCGAGCATGACGGCGGGGCCGTTCTTGTCGTTGATCCGCAGGGTGCGGTCGAAGGAGTACTTCACGTCCTTGGACGTGAGGGCGTCCCCGTTGCTGAACTTCAGGCCGTCCTGCAGCCTGCAGCGGTAGACCTTGCTGCTGTTGTCGGTGAAGGTGCAGCTCTTGGCGGCTTCCGGCTGGGGCGTGGTGCCGCCCTTGGGGAAGCTGATCAGGGACTGGAAGACGTTGTTGAACAGCAGCCAGGAGCCGGGGTCGTAGCCGGACGCCGGGTCGATCGACTGGACCTTGTCCGTCATGCCCATGACCACGGGTTCACCGACCCCGGCACCCTCGTCGTCGCCCGAGCCGCAGCCTGCCAGCAGGGCTGCGGCCAGCCCCGCACACAAGGGGGCGGCGAGCAGCTGGTCACGTTTCCTCACGTGCGCGTTCCTCACAGTTGGTGTCGCGGTTGCCTGCCGACGAGGCCGTCGGCCGATGAGCGGGGAACCCGCTCTGCGGGCCGGCCGGCCGGTGCCCGTACTGCGGGCGCCGGCCGGCCGGTGCTCCGGCGTCAGTCGGCGACGCCTCGGCCCAGTTCCCAGATCTGCAGCGCGGAGGAGGAGTTGAGCGCCCACTCCACGCCGGTGATGTCGTCACGCGCGGCGACGTACTGCTTGCCCTGCCACAGGGGAAGGACCGGAACGTCGTCGGCCACGATGTTCTGCGCCTGCTTGAAGCTGCCGGCGGCGGCGTTGCGGTCGGTCTGCTGACGCGTGGCCGGGATCAGCTGGTCCTCGATCCGGTGGTTGCGGTACGGGGAGCCGAGGAAGTTGCCCTTGCCGATGAACGGCGCGAGGTAGTTGTCGGCGTCCGGGATGTCGGCGTACCAGCCCATGCCCCAGACCGGGTACTTGCCCTTGGCGGAGTCCTCGCGGAAGGTCTGCCAGTTGTCGACGCCCTTGAGCTTCACATCGAAGACGCCGCCCTTGTTCAGCTGCTTCCGCAGCTCCTTGAACTCGTCCTCGGTGATCGAGCCGTAGTGGTGCTCGGTGTAGGCGAGGGTGAGCTTGACCGGGGTGTTGATGCCCGCGCGCTGCAGGATGCGCTTCGCCTCGGCCGGGTCCGCGTTGCCGTACTTGCTGAAGAAGGAGTTGATGTGGCCGGTGAGGCCGGTCGGCACCAGAGAGTACAGCGGATCGCCGGTGTGCGCGTACACGTCGCGGACCAGCGCCGGGCGGTCGACCAGCTGGGCGATGGCCTGGCGCACCGCCTTGTTGCGGACGGCGGGCGCGTCGGTGTCGAAGGCGAGGTAGCGGATCTCCTGGCCCGGCATCTCCTGGAGCACGACGTGGGAGTCCCTGGAGCTCTGCAGGCCCTGCACCTGATGCGGCGACAGGCTGCGGTTCATCAGGTCGATGTCGCCCTTGCGGAGCGCCTTTTCCATGGCGTCCGAGTCGGCGAAGAACCGCATCTCGACCTTGTCGTTCTGCGGCTCGATGCCCCCCTTGTAGTGGGGGTTGCGGGTGAAGACGGCCTTGGTGACGCGGTTGCCGCTGTGCTCGGCCCGGAGCTGGTACGGGCCGGAGCCGACCAGGTCGAAGCCCTTGTAGAGGGCGCTTCGGGGATAGACGTTGCGGTCGACGATCGCGGCGGCGGGGGTGGCGAGCTTCTGCGGGAAGGTGGCGTCGGGCTTCTTGAGGTGGAAGACCACCTCACTGCGGCCGGCCGTCTCGACGGTGTCGACGTTGTTCATGAGCGACACCGGGCCGTTGGCGTAGTTGATCCGCAGCATCCGCTCGACGGAGAACTTCACGTCGGCGGCGGTGAGCGGGTCGCCGTTGCTGAACTTCAGGCCGTCCCGCAGGGTGCAGCGGTACTGCTCGTTCCGGGTGTCGCGGAAGCCGCAGGAGCGGGCCGCCTCGGGGACCGGTGCGGTACCGGTGCGGGGCAGCCGCATCAGCGTCTGGAAGGTGCCGCGCAGCACGTTCCAGGCGCCGACGTCGTAGGTCTGCACGGGATCGAAGGGGGCCGGGGCCGCCTTGGACGCCTCGACGGTGTCCGTGGTGCCGACGACGATCGCCTTACCGTCTCCGCCTGCGCTGTCGCCGCTCCCGCAGGCGGCCAGTACAGGGGCGAGCAGACCGGCCAGGGCCGGCAGCACCAAGGTCTTGCGATTCATCGTCGGCAGGTTCCTTATCAGCGCAGAGGTGTTGCTCGCGTCGACATTAGTAGGAACGGTCAGCGGGTCCGTGACACAGCAGAGTTGAGCGCATATCACGCCCAGATAACGCCCGCAGGGTGACCGATATCCGGACACCGGAACGATTCGTACGCCGATTGACCAATGCGGACACTTACCCCCGCCCGACCTTCCTCAGCACCCTCATGGAACACCATTCACCCCGCTTGTCGATGGCCCGACGCGTGATAAACGTCACGGATTGCAATGCAACCGGTGACATGAGAATTCAGCACCGCTATTCGTCACGGAAAATGAGCGGGCCACTCCTCAGCGTCCCTTCCGACCCCGTTCGGCCTTTCTCGCCACAACGCTCAGTGCACGGTCATCGCTTTTCCGTGATGAGGGCCCGCAGAAAAGGCAGATCGACCTCTTCCAGCGACGGTACGACGGTCCGGGTGGGGGCCGGCTCGATCGGCTGCACCGACGGCACGGCGACCACCCGGCAGCCGGCCGCCTCGGCCGCCGTCACGCCCGTCACGGTGTCCTCCACGACCGCGCAGCGCGCCGGGTCCACGCCGAGCCGGGCGGCGGCGGTCAGATACGGCTCGGGGTGCGGCTTGGTGCGGGCCAGGTCGTCACCGGCGAGGGTGAGGTGGAAGTTCTCCGCGCCCAGCGAATGGAGCATGCGCTCGATGATGTCGCGGTGCGAGGCGGAGACCAGCGCGGTCGGCACCTGATGGGCCGCCAGCTCGGCCAGCAGCCGGCGGGCGCCGGGCATCAGTGGCACGCCCCGCTCGATCCGGGCGGCGAAGCGGGCGTTGAGCAGCACGGTGAGCTCGGCGAGCGCGATCGTCGCGCCGGTGGCCTGGATCAGGTACGAGGCGCTGCGGGTCATCGGCCCGCCGACCACGACCTGGCGGTGCGCCTCGTCCAATACGTACCCGAGGTCGGCGAAGACCTCGGCCTCCGCCTCCCACCAGAAGCCTTCGGTGTCGACGAGGGTGCCGTCCAGATCGAGGAAGACGGCCTGGAGGGTGGAGCCTTCGGCCGTTCGGGTGCCGACGGCGGGGATGCTGCTGGTCATCCGTACACCTCCGTTGCAGGGGTCCCCGGAGGGACAAAAGGGCCGGCCGCCTTCCCGAGGGAAAGACGACCGGCCGCTACCGGACCGATAAGTGTACGACTGTGCCGGTCCGTGCGCTCTCGTCCTCGACCGGAAGCCCTGCTTCGGGCCCCGGCCGGGCGAGGAACGCGCTACCGCGCGTTGAAGTACTTCGCCTCCGGGTGGTGGATGACGATGGCGTCCGTGGACTGCTCCGGATGGAGCTGGAACTCCTCGGAGAGCTGGACGCCGATCCGCTCCGGCTGCAGCAGGTCCGCGATCTTCGCGCGGTCCTCCAGGTCCGGGCAGGCGCCGTACCCGAGGGAGAAGCGCGCGCCGCGGTACTTCAGCGCGAACATGTCCTCCATCTCGGCGGGGTCCTCGCCCTGGAAGCCCAGTTCGCCGCGGACCCGGGCGTGCCAGTACTCGGCGAGCGCCTCGGCGAGCTGGACGGAGAGGCCGTGCAGCTCGAGGTAGTCGCGGTAGGAGTCGGCCGCGAACAGCTTGGCCGTCTCCTCGCCGATCTTCGAGCCGACGGTGACGACCTGCAGGCCGACCACGTCGGTCTCGCCGGACTCCTCCGGGCGGAAGAAGTCCGCCAGGCACAGGCGGCGGCCGCGGCGCTGGCGCGGGAAGGTGAAGCGGGTGCGCTCGGTGCCGTCCTCGTTCAGCAGGATGAGGTCGTCGCCCTTGGAGTGGCAGGGGAAGTACCCGTGGACCACGGCCGCTTCCAGGAGGTTCCCGGTCTGCAGCTTGTCCAGCCAGCCGCGCAGCCGCGGCCGGCCCTCGGTCTCCACCAGCTCCTCGTACGTCGGGCCGTCACCCGTACGGGCCTGCTTCAGGCCCCACTGGCCCTTGAAGAGCGCGCCTTCGTCCAGCCAGGAGGCGTAGTCGGCGAGCTGGATGCCCTTGACGACGCGGGTGCCCCAGAACGGCGGGGTCGGGATCGGGTTGTCGATGGCGACATCCGAGCGGACGGAGCCCTCGGGCTCCTCGACCTCCAGGACCGGGGTGTCCCGCTTGGGCACCCGGCGCTGCTTGAGTTCCGGCAGGGTGGCGCCGGGCACGCCGCGCTTGACCGCGATCAGGGCGTCCATCAGGCGCAGGCCCTCGAACGCGTCGCGGGCGTAGCGGACCTCGCCCTCATAGATCTCGTGCAGGTCCTGCTCCACATAGGCGCGGGTCAGGGCGGCGCCGCCGAGGATGACGGGGAAGTCGGCGGCCATCTTGCGCTGGTTGAGCTCCTGCAGGTTCTCCTTCATGATCACCGTGGACTTCACCAGCAGCCCGGACATGCCGATCACGTCGGCCTTGTGCTCCTCGGCGGCCTCCAGGATCGCGGAGACCGGCTGCTTGATGCCCAGGTTCACGACGTTGTAGCCGTTGTTGGACAGGATGATGTCCACCAGGTTCTTGCCGATGTCGTGGACGTCGCCGCGGACGGTGGCCAGCACGATGGTGCCCTTGCCCTCGTCGTCGGTCTTTTCCATGTGCGGCTCCAGATAGGCCACCGCGGTCTTCATGACCTCGGCGGACTGGAGCACGAACGGCAGCTGCATCTGGCCGGAGCCGAACAGCTCACCGACCACCTTCATGCCCGCCAGCAGCGTGTCGTTGACGATCTCCAGCGCCGGACGGGTCTGCAGGGCCTCGTCGAGGTCCGCCTCCAGGCCGTTCTTCTCGCCGTCGATGATGCGCCGCTGCAGGCGCTCCTCCAGGGGGAGCTGCGCCAGCTCCTCGGCCGCCCCCGCCTTCAGCGACTTGGCCGTCGCCCCCTCAAAAAGCGCCATCAGCTTCTGCAGCGGGTCATAACCCTCGGCGCGCCGGTCATAGATCAGATCCAGCGCGACCTTGACCTGCTCCTCATCGAACCGCGCGATCGGCAGGATCTTGCTCGCGTGCACGATCGCGGAATCCAGACCCGCCTTGACGCACTCATCCAGGAACACGGAGTTCAGGACGATGCGGGCGGCCGGGTTCAGGCCAAAGGAAATGTTGGACAGGCCCAGCGTGGTCTGCACGTCCGGGTGGCGGCGCTTGAGCTCCCGGATCGCCTCGATGGTGGCGATGCCGTCCTTGCGGGACTCCTCCTGACCGGTGCAGATGGTGAAGGTCAAGGTGTCGATGAGGATGTCGGACTCGTGGATGCCCCAGTTGCCGGTCAGGTCCTCGATGAGCCGCTCGGCGATGGCGACCTTGTGCTCGGGCGTGCGGGCCTGGCCCTCCTCATCGATGGTCAGCGCGATCAGCGCCGCGCCGTGCTCCTTGGCCAGCGCGGTGACCTTCGCGAAGCGGGACTCGGGCCCGTCACCGTCCTCGTAGTTCACCGAGTTGATGACCGCCCGGCCGCCCAGCTTCTCCAGCCCGGCCTCGATGACCGGCACCTCGGTGGAGTCCAGCACGATCGGCAGCGTGGAAGCGGTGGCGAACCGGCCCGCCAGCTCCTCCATGTCCGCCACGCCGTCGCGGCCCACGTAGTCCACGCACAGGTCCAGCATGTGCGCGCCCTCACGGATCTGGTCCCGCGCCATCTCCACGCAGTCGTCCCAGCGGGCCTCCAGCATCGCCTCGCGGAACTTGCGCGAACCGTTGGCGTTGGTGCGCTCACCGATCGCCAGGTAGGAGGTGTCCTGACGGAAGGGGACGGTCTGGTAAAGCGAGGCGGCACCCGCCTCGGGGCGCGGGTTGCGCTCGGTGAGGGCCACGCCGCGCACCCGCTCCACGACCTGGCGCAGGTGCTCGGGCGTGGTGCCGCAGCAGCCACCCACCAGGGACAGGCCGTACTCGCCGACGAAGGTCTCCTGCGCGTCGGCCAGCTCGCCCGGGGTCAGCGGGTAGTGCGCGCCGTCCTTGCCCAGCACCGGCAGGCCCGCATTGGGCATGCAGGAGATCGGCACCCGGGAGTTGCGCGCCAGGTAGCGCAGGTGCTCGCTCATCTCGGCCGGGCCGGTCGCGCAGTTCAGCCCGATCATGTCGATGCCCAGCGGCTCCAGCGCGGTCAGCGCCGCGCCGATCTCCGAACCCAGCAGCATGGTGCCGGTGGTCTCCACCGTCACCGAGCAGATGATCGGCAGGTTGGTGCCGGTGACCTCCAGAGCGCGGCGGGCGCCCAGGATGGCGGCCTTGGTCTGCAGCAGGTCCTGGGTGGTCTCCACCAGCAGCGCGTCCGCGCCGCCGGCGATCATGCCCTCGGCGTTCTGCTGATAGGCGTCCCGCAGCGTGCGGTAGGGGGCGTGGCCCAGGGTGGGCAGCTTGGTGCCCGGGCCCATCGAGCCCAGCACCCAGCGCTGCTGCCCGGTGGAGGCGGTGAACTCATCCGCCACCTCACGGGCGATGCGCGCACCGGACTCGGACAGCTCGAAGACCCGCTCGGGAATGTCGTACTCGCCCAGCGCCGCATGGTTCGCGCCGAAGGTGTTGGTCTCCACACAGTCCACGCCCACCGCGAAGTACTCCGCGTGCACGGAGCGGACGATGTCCGGGCGGGTGATGTTCAGGATCTCGTTGCAGCCCTCGAGCTGCTGGAAGTCCTCCATGGAGGGGTCCTGGGCCTGGAGCATGGTGCCCATGGCTCCATCGGCGACCACGACGCGCGAGGCGAGCGCCTCGCGGAAGGCGTCGATGCGGGCTGAGGGGGTGGTCGTAGGCGTGTGCGAGGCCATGGAGCTGCTCCCGTGGTTGCGACGGCTGTCGGCTTTGCGTCTTCCGGTACGAAGGCGCACCGGGCCAGGGTAGCTGGCGGGCACCGTCCGGCAACGGCCGTCCCACGCCGTGGGACGACGCGGCACCCGTACGGCCTGGTGAGCGGGGACTCGTACGGCCGTGCGCGGGCCGTACGCGGTGGCGTGATCATGGAGCGGTGCACGGCCCACTCTGCTCGGGTCGGCATCGACCGATATCGTTTGGCATTGTCGAACCGCTCTTCCCGGAGGTTGCTCCATGGCACGGACCATTCAGTCGCTGGAGCGCGCCGCGGCCATGCTGCGGCTGCTGGCCGGCGGCGAACGGCGCCTGGGGCTGTCCGACATCGCCTCGTCGCTGGACCTGGCGAAGGGCACGGCCCACGGGATCCTGCGCACCCTCCAGCAGGAGGGCTTCGTGGAGCAGGACGCGGCCTCGGGCCGGTACCAGCTGGGCGCTGAGCTGCTGCGGCTGGGCAACAGCTACCTCGACGTGCACGAGCTGCGGGCGCGCGCCCTCGTATGGACCGACGACCTGGCCCGCTCCACCGGCGAGAGCGCCTATCTGGGCGTGCTGCACCAGCAGGGCGTACTGATCGTCCACCACGTCTTCCGGCCCGACGACAGCCGGCAGGTGCTGGAGGTGGGTGCCATGCAGCCGCTGCACAGTACGGCGCTGGGCAAGGTGCTGTCGGCGTACGACCCGGTGGCGCACAGCGAGGCGGTGGAGAACGCCCGGGAGGCGTTCACCGTGCACACCCTCACGGACCTGGAGGACTTCGAGGGCGTGCTGGATCTCACCCGCGCCCGGGGCTGGGCCGCGGACGTGGAGGAGACCTGGGAGGGCGTGGCGTCGGTGGCCGCGCCCATCCACGACCGGCGGCGGATGCCGGTGGGCGCGGTGGGGATCACCGGCGCCGTGGAGCGGGTGCGGCGGGACGGTGAGCTGCGTCCGGAGATCGTCGCCGCGGTGCGCGACTGTGCACGTGCCGTGTCCAGGGATCTCGGCGCCCAGCGCTTCTAACCGTTTTGTCGGCTATTTCCGCTTAGGTTTTCCCTCACAGAACCCTTGACGGGCTACTGGCCGTAAACAAAACTGCCGTTCGTCGGTCGGCATTGTCGAACGCAATACGACGATTGTCGTATGGTGGGCACTGCCGGATCGCCGACAACGCCCTCACCGAGGGCTCGCACCACCGGAGGGACCCGGGGTACGGCGCATCTCGGTGTCCATCTGGACGAAGGACAAAGGAGTCGCGGGTGTCCAGCTCCGACATCTTCATCAGCGAGACCATCGGTACCGCTGTGCTGATCCTGCTGGGCGGTGGCGTGTGCGCCGCCGTCACTTTCAAGCGCTCGAAGGCGTACGAGGCCGGCTGGGTGGCCATCGCCTTCGGCTGGGGATTCGCCGTCCTCACCGGCGCGTACATCGCCGCCAAGTCCGGCGCGCACCTGAACCCCGCCGTCACGGTCGGCCTGGCCATCCAGGGCGGCATCAAGTGGAGTCAGGTGCCGGTCTACTTCGCCGGTGAGCTGCTCGGCGCGATGATCGGCGCGCTCTGCGTGTGGCTCGCCTACCAGGGCCAGTTCAAGGCGCACCTCACGGATCCCGAGGTCATCAACCCCCCGAAGGGCGAGGAGGGCCTGGTCGACCAGGCCGAGGCCCCCAAGGCCGGCCCGGTGCTCGGCATCTTCTCCACGGGCCCGGAGATCCGTAACGCGTGGCAGAACCTCGTCACCGAGATCATCGCCACCATCGTGCTCGTGCTGGCGATCCTGACCCTGGGTCTGAGCGACGACGGCAAGGGCGTCGGCCCGCTCGGCAGCCTCCTGGTCGCCTTCGTGGTCGTCGGCATCGGCCTCTCGCTGGGCGGCCCGACCGGTTACGCCATCAACCCGGTCCGCGACCTCGGCCCGCGCATCGTGCACGCGCTGCTGCCGCTGCCCAACAAGGGCGGTTCGGACTGGGGCTACGCCTGGATCCCCGTCGTCGGGCCGCTGATCGGCGGCGCCATCGCGGGCGGCATCTACCAGCTCGCGTTCGCCTGAGCCGCCGAAGCCGAAGCCTGAGCCGAAGCCGCAAGAGCCGCACTCCCCCACCGCACCTCCTGGAGCACACACCATGAGCGACACCCACACCACCGGCCCGTTCATCGCGGCCATCGACCAGGGCACGACCTCCAGCCGCTGCATCGTCTTCGACCGCGACGGCCGCATCGTCTCGGTCGACCAGAAGGAACACGAGCAGATCTTCCCCAAGCCCGGCTGGGTCGAACACGACGCCACCGAGATCTGGGCGAACGTCCAGCAGGTCGTGGCCGGCGCGATCGAGAAGGCCGGCATCACCTCCGCCGACGTCAAGGCCATCGGCATCACCAACCAGCGCGAGACCACGCTGCTCTGGGACAAGAACACCGGCGAGCCGGTCCACAACGCCATCGTCTGGCAGGACACCCGCACCGACGCGCTCTGCAAGGAGCTCGGCCGCAACGTCGGCCAGGACCGCTTCCGCCGCGAGACCGGCCTCCCGCTCGCCTCGTACTTCGCCGGGCCGAAGATCCGCTGGCTGCTGGACAACGTCGAGGGCCTGCGCGAGCGCGCCGAGGCCGGCGACATCCTCTTCGGCACCATGGACTCCTGGGTCATCTGGAACCTCACCGGCGGCGTCAACGGCGGCAAGCACGTCACCGACGTCACCAACGCCTCCCGCACCCTGCTGATGAACCTGCGCACCCTCCAGTGGGAGCCCAAGATCCTCAGCTCCATGGGCATCCCCGCCGAGGTGCTCCCGGAGATCAGGTCCTCCGCCGAGGTGTACGGCGAGACCGCGTCCGGCGTGCTGGCCGGAGTGCCGGTCGCCTCCGCGCTCGGCGACCAGCAGGCGGCCCTCTTCGGCCAGACCTGCTTCGCCAGCGGCGAGGCCAAGTCCACGTACGGCACCGGCACCTTCATGCTGATGAACACCGGCGGCGAGCCGGTCAACTCCTACAACGGCCTGCTGACCACCGTCGGCTACCGCATCGGCGACGAGCCCACGGTCTACGCCCTGGAAGGCTCCATCGCCGTCACCGGCTCCCTGGTGCAGTGGATGCGCGACCAGATGGGCCTGATCAACTCCGCCGCCGAGATCGAGACCCTGGCCAGCACGGTCGAGGACAACGGCGGCGCCTACTTCGTACCGGCCTTCTCCGGCCTGTTCGCCCCCTACTGGCGCTCGGACGCGCGCGGTGTCATCGCGGGCCTGACCCGCTACGTCACCAAGGCGCACATCGCCCGCGCCGTCCTCGAGGCCACCGCCTGGCAGACCCGCGAGATCACCGACGCCATGACGAAGGACTCCGGCGTCGAGCTGACCGCACTGAAGGTCGACGGCGGCATGACCTCCAACAACCTGCTGATGCAGACGATCTCGGACTTCCTGGACGCGCCCGTGGTGCGCCCGATGGTCGCCGAGACCACCTGCCTCGGCGCTGCCTACGCGGCCGGCCTGGCCGTGGGCTTCTGGTCCGGCACCGACGAACTGCGCGCCAACTGGCGGCGGGCCGCCGAATGGACCCCCCGCATGGACGCGGCCACCCGTGACCGCGAGTACAAGAGCTGGCTCAAGGCCGTCGAGCGGACCATGGGCTGGATCGAGGACGAGGAGTAAGACATGAGCACCCTGCAGAGCGTCCCGGCACTCGGGACGCACCCGGCCGACGGTTCACTCCCGAGCCGCGCCGAGACCCGGGAGCGGCTCGACAAGGCGACGTACGACCTCCTGGTGATCGGCGGCGGCATCCTGGGCATCTCCACCGCCTGGCACGCCGCGCAGTCGGGACTGCGGGTGGCCCTGGTGGACGCCGGCGACTTCGCCGGCGCCACCTCCTCCGCCTCCTCCAAGCTGCTCCACGGCGGCCTGCGCTACCTGCAGACCGGCGCGGTGAAGCTGGTGGCGGAGAACCACTTCGAGCGCCGCGCCGTCTCCCGCCAGGTCGCCCCGCACCTGGCGAACCCGCTGACCTTCTACCTGCCGGTCTACAAGGGCGGCCCGCACGGTGCGGCCAAGCTCGGCGCGGGCGTCTTCGCCTACTCCGCGCTCTCCGCCTTCGGCGACGGCGTCGGCCACGTCATCAGCCCGGCCAAGGCCCAGCGCGACGTGCCCGAGCTGCGCACGGAGAACCTCAAGGCCGTGGCCGTGTACGGCGACGACCAGATGAACGACGCGCGGATGGCGCTGATGACGGTCCGCGCGGCCGTCGCGGCGGGCGCGACCGTACTGAACCACGCCGAGGTCACCGGGCTGCGCTTCACCCAGGGCCGGGTCACCGGCGCCGACCTGAAGGACCGCACGGACGGCGCCGAGTTCGGCGTCAACGCCCGGCTGGTGCTGAACGCCACCGGCCCGTGGGTGGACCACCTGCGCAAGATGGAGGACCCGAACTCGGCCCCCTCCATCCGTCTCTCCAAGGGCGCGCACCTGGTCCTCAAGCGCACTTCCCCCTGGAAGGCCGCGCTGGCGACCCCGATCGACAAGTACCGCATCACCTTCGCGCTGCCGTGGGAGGACCAGCTGCTGCTGGGCACCACCGACGAGGAGTACGAGGGCGACCCGGCGGATGTGTCGGTCACCGAGAAGGACATCAAGCAGATCCTGGACGAGGCCGCGTTCTCGGTCCGCGACCAGCAGCTGGACCGCGACCTGATCACGTACTCCTTCGCGGGCCTGCGGGTGCTGCCGGGCGGCCCCGGCGACACCTCCAAGGCCAAGCGCGAGACGGTGGTGACCGAGGGCAGCGGCGGCATGCTGTCGGTGGCCGGAGGCAAGTGGACGACGTTCCGGCACATCGGACGTACGGTCATGAACAAGCTCGCG
This sequence comes from Streptomyces sp. NPDC000151, assembly GCF_040301705.1. Classification (NCBI taxonomy): domain Bacteria; kingdom Bacillati; phylum Actinomycetota; class Actinomycetes; order Kitasatosporales; family Streptomycetaceae; genus Streptomyces; species Streptomyces sp. NPDC000151. Next base: position 66,914 of record NZ_JBEPFC010000020.1, read on the forward strand.
GCGCTGCCCGGGCACCCGCTCGGCGAGGACCTGGAGCCGATCTCGGAGCTGCCGAAGAAGCTGCCGCTGCCGGGCATCGCCAACCCGCAGGCGGTCGCGCACCGGCTGCTGGTCGACGGCGGTACGCCGGGCCCGCGGATGTCCGCCGACACCGCCCGCCACCTGGCCACCCACTACGGCTCGCTGTCCTTCGACATCGCCCGGCTGGCCAACGAGGACGCGGCGCTGGCCGAGCGCATCCACCCCGACGCGCCCGAGATCTGGGCGCAGGTGGTGTACGCGCGGGACCACGAGTGGGCCGAGACCGCTGATGACGTGCTGCGCCGCCGTACGACGCTGACGATCCGCGGCCTGGCCACGGACGACGTCCGCGCGAAGGTCGAGGACGTACTGGCCGCCCGCAAGAGCTGAGGCCGGCACGCGCCGCGGGGCCGCCGGGCCCCGCCGGCCGGAACAGGGGCGGGATTCCGGGGTACCGGGGTCCCGCCCCTCGGCGTGCGCGCGCCATAATGGCTGCACCTCCAGACATCCGATGTCTGTGGGCGGTTTTCAGGCTTTCGGGCGTTCCGAGCGGGGAGGTCGGCCATGGCGGTCACGGACGAGGCCATCGAGAAGATCAAGGGCATGATCGTCTCCGGCGCGCTGCGGCCCGGCGACCGGCTGCCCAAGGAGAGCGAACTCGCCGCCGAGCTGGGCCTGTCCCGCAACTCCCTGCGCGAGGCGGTCCGCGCGCTGGCCCTGATCCGCATCCTGGACGTGCGCCAGGGCGACGGCACGTACGTCACGAGCCTGGACCCGCAGCTGCTGCTGGAGGCGATGAGCTTCGTGGTGGACTTCCACCGCGACGACACCGTCCTGGAGTTCCTGGCCGTCCGCCGCATCCTGGAGCCGGCCGCCACCGCGCTGGCCACGTCCCGGATCGGCCCGGCGCAACTGGACGCGCTGGACGCACAGCTGGACGCGCTCGGGACCGCGCCCTCGGTGGAGGACCTGGTCGCGTGCGACCTGGAGTTCCACCGCTCCATCGTGGCCGCCTCCGGCAACTCCGTGCTCTGCTCGCTGCTGGACGGCCTCTCCGGGCCGACCACGCGCGCCCGCATCTGGCGCGGGCTGACCCAGAAGGACGCGGTGGCCCGCACCCTCACCGAGCACCGCGCCATCCTCGGCGCGCTGCGGGCCCGGGACGCGGAGGCCGCGCGCGCCTGGGCGACGGTCCACATCGCCAGCGTGGAGCAGTGGCTGCGGGCGTCGCTGTGACGCGCGCCGCCCGGTGGGGCGGGCGGGCCGCAGCGGGGGCGGTCCGTAAGCCGCGGAAACCGGACGTCGTGCCGGGCGGCCGGGCGGCGCCACCGGGCCCGCTGCGGAGCCCTGCCGGGCGGTGGCACGGAGGGACATCCGATCTGTCTCGCGCTCCGATGTATGGACCCCGCCCCTTCGCCACCTCCCAGGTGGCGCCCGGCAGTTGACAGGGACAGATCGGATGAATGAGGACTCGTTAGTGCAGAGGGGCTGCGTTCGGGTACCACGGACGCCGTAGGCTGGGAGCGCACGGAACGGGAACTGCAACCGGCGGCCGCCGACGAGGGGCCGACCGGCCGGAAGGAGGCGCTGGGTGATCGAGCTGGAGGGGGTGCCCGAGCTGATCGATCCGGTCATGGTGGCCGCGTTCGAAGGCTGGAACGACGCCGGCGACGCCGCCTCCGCCGCGGTCGCGCACCTGGACCGGGAGTGGAAGGGCGAGGTCTTCGCCGCGCTGGACGCCGAGGACTACTACGACTTCCAGGTGAACCGGCCCACCGTCTTCCTGGAGGGCGGCGTCCGCAAGATCACCTGGCCCACGACCCGGCTGTCCGTCGTCCGGGTGGGCGGCGACAAGCCCCGCGACCTGGTGCTGGTCCGCGGCATCGAGCCCAGCATGCGCTGGCGGTCCTTCTGCAACGAGATCCTGGGCTTCGCGCACGAGCTGGGCGTGGAGATGCTGGTGGTACTGGGCGCACTGCTCGGCGACACCCCGCACACCCGCCCCGTCCCGGTCAGCGGCGTCACCTCCGACGCGGACCTGGCGCGCACGATGGGCCTGGAGGAGAGCAAGTACGAAGGCCCCACGGGCATCGTCGGCATCCTCCAGGAGGCGTGCACGCACGCCGGTGTCCCCGCGGTGAGCCTGTGGGCGGCCGTGCCGCACTACGTTTCGCAGCCGCCCAACCCCAAGGCGACGCTGGCCCTGCTCAACCGCCTGGAGGACCTGCTGGACCTGCGTATCCCGCTCGGTGAGCTGAGCGAGGACGCGCGGGCGTGGCAGCTGGGCGTGGACCAGCTGGCGGCCGAGGACAGCGAGGTCGCCGAGTACGTCCAGTCGCTGGAGGAGGCCCGGGACACCGCCGAGCTGCCGGAGGCGTCGGGCGAGGCGATCGCCCGGGAATTCGAGCGCTATCTGCGGCGGCGGGACCCGCAGGCCGGGCCCGGCGTGGCGACGGACGGCGGCGACGGCTCCTACCTGCGCGATTCCAGCAGCGGCCGGACCCGCCCTGCCAAGCCGCCGAAGCCGGAGGGCGCCGGCCAGGAGCCGGCCCGCGGCACGGAGGACGGCCCCGGGAAGCCGGGCGGCAAGCCCGCCGACACCCCCGGTGGAACGGACACTCCGGAAGCGCCCGGGGAGGCCGCGGAAGCGACCGGGGAGGCCGGTCCGGCGGCGCCGTCGGACCCGCCGGACTCCCCGGACGGCGATTCCTCGGAGGACTGACCGAAACGGAGCGGGGCGGTGCTGCGGCACCGCCCCGCTTCGTCGTTCCCGCCGCGCGGCGGGTGGCCCGCGGGCACTCCCGCCTCACCACAGCGCGTACGCCTCCGTAGTGTTTGACCTACTTGACAACCCGTCATCGCTTTCCGGTCGATTTGCCCATGGTTCCCATTCGACCGGATCCCAAACGTCAGGGGCGTCGACGGGTGGACGGGGGCGAGCGGAGGTAGCAGGGTGACGCACCGAAGCCCCGGCGACACAGCGCCGCAACATCCGGTACACACTCGCCGTTGCGCGGCGCGGACCGTACGGGGTGCAGGCACGGAGCGGCAGGGCACGGCGCAGCACCCCCGAAGGGAGCGGTCCCAGCGATGACCGACCAGGCACCTCCCGGTACGGGCCCCGGCATGGCGGGCCCCGGACCCGACGGAGCGGGATTCACCTACCAAGGAGCCGAACCGGAGCTGATCGTCGTCGCGCGGGCCGAACCCGGGCTCCGCGCCGGCACGGACGGCGTACGGTCCGCCTCCGGAGCGGACATCTCCGCGCTGGAGATGTTCCTCAGCGACCAACAGCTCTCTCTGGAGCCGCTGTTCGGCAGTGAAGAGCGGATACGGGCGGCCATGCCGCAGGAGCCGTCGGCGGGCGCCGGCACGCTCCCCGACCTCTCGCTCTTCTACCGGGTACGGGGCGGTGACACCCGGGCGGTGGAGCTGACCGCCCGGCTCTCCGCCCTCCCGGAGATCGAGACGGCGTACCTCAAGCCCGGCGCCGTGCCCGCCTCTTCGGCGGCGCGCGGCCCGGAGGAGAACCAGCGGCGCAAGGAAGGGGCGCCGGCCACCCCCGATTTCACCGGCCGCCAGGGCCACCTGGGGGCCGCGCCCGAGGGCGTGAACGCCGTATGGGCGTGGCAGCGGCAGGGCGGTGACGGCGAGGGTGTCACCATCGTCGACGTCGAGGGCGCCTGGCAGCTGGGCCACGAGGACCTGGCGGACCGGCTGGCCGGCATCGTGGTCGGCACCCCGATCCAGGACCTGGCCTGGCGCAACCACGGCACGGCCGTCCTCGGTGTCATCGGGGGCGACCGCGACGACAAGGGCGTGGTGGGCGTCGCGCCGGGCGCGGTGACCGCCGCGGCCTCGATCCAGGGCATCGGTTCGGCGGCGGCGATCCACGCGGCGGCCGAGCGGCTCTCGCACGGCGACATCCTGCTGGTCGAACTCCACCGGCCGGGGCCCCGGTTCGACTACGAGCACCGCGACGACCAGCGCGGCTACATCGCGCTGGAGTGGTGGCCTGACGACTTCGCCGCGATCCGCTGGGCGACCGCGAAGGGCGTCGTCGTGGTGGAGGCCGCCGGCAACGGCGCGGAGAGCCTGGACGACGCGCTGTACGAGCGCCGTCCGGACCGCTTCCCGCAGTGGTGGCGCAACCCCTTCAACCCCTCCAACCAGGCGTCCGGCGCGATCCTGGTCGGCGCGGGCGCCCCGCCGCCCGGCACCCACGGCCGCGATCACGGCCCGGACCGGTCGCGGCTGGGGTTCTCCAACTACGGCATGCGGCTGGACGCCCAGGGCTGGGGCCGCGAGGTCACCACGACCGGCGGCTTCTGGGACCGGCCCGGCGACCTGCAGGGCGGTACGGAGGAGATCGCCTGGTACACGGACAGCTTCTCGGGCACTTCATCGGCCTCTCCCGTCGTGGTCGGCGCGCTGGCGTCGCTGCAGGGCATGCTCAAGGCCGCGGGCGCGGACCCGATGAGTCCCGAACAGGCGCGTGAAGTGCTGCGGACCACCGGGTCGCCGCAGCAGGACGCGCCAGGCCGGCCGGCCTCCCAGCGGATCGGCAACCGGCCCGACATCAGGGCGGCAGTGACGCACCTGGTGCCCTCCTCGGTCGGCTCCGGCCAGGCCGAGCGGTACTGGGACGAGTTGCTCCCGTACCCCCGAGAACTCCCTCCGCGGCTCCGGCTCTTCGTGGCCGGTGCGTGGCGCAACCTGAACCGGCCGGCGCCCGAGGTGCGCCAGGCGGTGCACTCCGCCTTTGCGGGGGGACGGCCCGATGTACGTGTGTGGTACTCCGACGACGAGGTCGTCGGCCTGGTCATCACAGGCTGAAGAGCTGGTCGTCACCGGCTGAAGCACACCAACAAGTCAGGGAAGGCAGCACTCTTATGACCACTCAGATGAACCCTCTCGCCCAGCTCGGCCAGCAGGGCCAGCAGGGTCCCAGCACGTCCCCGTTCGGCCAGCAGGGCGGCATGGGTCAGCAGCAGCCGTTCCAGCAGGGCGGCATGGGCCAGCAGCAGCCGTTCGGCCAGCAGATGCAGCCCTTCCAGCAGCAGGGCCAGGGCATGCTGGAGCAGCTCCAGCAGCTCGGTCAGCAGCAGCCGTTCCAGCAGCTGCTGCAGCAGTTCGGGCAGGGCCAGCAGGGCCAGGTCGGCCAGCAGGAGCAGCAGCAGGAGCAGCAGGTCCTGCAGCACCTGCAGCAGGTCACCCAGTCCGCGGTGCAGCAGGTCACGGCGCAGCCTCTCCAGGCCGGTATCGCCAACGCCTACATCTCCGTCGTGCAGCCCCTCCCGGGCCAGCCGCGGCAGATCTTCCTGCGCATCAACAACCAGTTCCGCGTGCTCAACCACCCGACCGACGTGGTCTTCGAGCAGGTCCAGGAGGCCTTCGCCTTCGGTCACCAGGTCATCGGCATCTGGGACACGCAGACCCCGCACATCCTGCGTGCGATCTACGTCCGCAAGGTCTGAAACGCCGGACCGGGTGAGCACCGGCTGACCGGCTGACCGGTCGGCCACCTGAGAGAAACACGCGGGGCGCTTCCTCCTCGGAGGAAGCGCCCCGTTGCGTTCGGGCCCGAGTACGAGCCGTCAGCGGGTCACAGCGCCACGCCGAGCAGCGCGTCCACGGTCCGGGAGACCAGGCCGGGCGCGCCCTCGTCCGTACCGCCGGCGGCCTGCTGCCGCTCGGCCCAGCGGTCCACAGCGGCGAGCGCGGCCGGCGAGTCCAGGTCGTCGGCGAGCGCCTCGCGGACCTCCTCGACGAGCGCGTCGGCGGACGGGCCGTCGGGGCGGGAGACCGCGGCGCGCCAGCGGGCGAGCCGGTCCACGGCGTCCTGGAGAACCTGGTCGGTCCACTCCCAGTCGGCGCGGTAGTGGTGGGCCAGCAGGGCGAGCCGGATGGCGGCCGGGTCGGTACCGTCCCGGCGCACCTTGGAGACGAAGACGAGGTTGCCCTTGGACTTGGACATCTTCTCGCCGTGCAGCGCGACCATCCCGGCGTGCACGTACGCCTTGGCGAAGGGGTGCTCACCGGTCAGCGCCTGCGCGTGCGAGGCGCCCATCTCGTGGTGCGGGAAGGCCAGGTCGGACCCGCCGCCCTGCACGTCGAAGCCCATGCCCAGGTGGTCCAGGGCGATGGCGACGCACTCGATGTGCCAGCCGGGGCGGCCCCGGCCGAGCGAGCCGCCGTCCCAGCTGGGCTCGCCGTCGCGCGCGGCCATCCACAGCATCGGGTCGAGCGGGTTCTTCTTGCCCGGGCGCTCCGGGTCGCCGCCGCGCTCGGCGGACAGCAGCCGCATCGCCTCGGCGTCGAGGTTCGAGACCCCGCCGAAGTGCGGGTCGGACTCGACGGAGAAGTACACGTCGCCGTCGAGCTCGTACGCGGCGCCCGCGTCGCGGAGCCGCTCCACCATCGGCACGATGCCCGGTATGGCCTCGACGGCGCCGATGTAGTGCTTCGGGGGCAGCATCCGCAGGGCGGTCATGTCCTCGCGGAAGAGGGCGGTCTCGCGCTCGGCGAGCGCGGTCCAGTCGTCGCCGGTGGCCACGGCCCGCTCCAGCAGCGGATCGTCGACGTCGGTGACGTTCTGTACGTAGTGGACCTGCCGCTTCGTGTCGAGCCACACGCGCTGAACGAGGTCGAACGCGTTGTAGGTCGCCGCGTGCCCCATGTGGGTCGCGTCGTACGGCGTGATGCCGCAGACGTAGATACGGGCGACGGGACCGGGGGCGAGGGTCACCCGTCCGCCGGTCGCGGTGTCGTGGATCCTCAGGTCGCGGCCCTGGCCGGGCAGGGCGGGGACCTCAGAAGCGGGCCATGCATGCATGACATGCAGCGTAACCGGACGCAGGTTCCGGATACGAACCGGAGTGTGGGTCTTGGCCGGAAAGGCCCTCTTGAGTCTTCGGCCCGGCCGTGCATGGCCGGGCCGTCCGGGTCACACCGGCGGCCAGGGAATGGGCGGCCATTCCCCGCTGGGCTGCGGATGCACGCCGGAGCGCAGCATTCCGGCGATCCGCTCGCGCAGCGCGGCGATCTCCTCGCCGGTGAGACATTCGGCCAGTCGGGCGGCGAGCGGCTCTCCCTCGGCGGTCTCCTCGGCCAGCCGGTTCAGCACCGCGACGGCCTCCTCGGTCAGCGGCTCGCCCGCCCAGCCCCACAGGAGGGTGCGCAGCCGGTCCTCGGCGTGGAAGGTGACGCCGTGGTCGATGGCGTACACCCGGCCGTCGGCGGTGGGCAGCAGGTGGCCGCCCTTGCGGTCGCCGTTGTTGATCACCGCGTCCAGGACGGCGAGCCGGCGCAGCCGCGGGTCGTCGGCGTGCACGAGGAGCGCCGTCCGTCCCTCGCCGACCTGCGCGAGGCCGACGGCCTTCCAGCCGGGCCCCGGCTCCTCGTCCTCGATCAGCGCCAACAGCTCGGGGCTGTCGTCCTCGTCGGACGCCGCTATCCACTCCTGGACCATGCCGCGCCCGTACGGGCCGTCGCGCAGCACGGTGGGCGGGATCAGCTCCCAGCCGGTGGCCCGGGAGATCTCGTACGCGGCGACCTCGCGCTCGGCGAGCGTGCCGTCGGGGAAGTCCCACAGCGGGCGCTCCCCCGCGACCGGCTTGTACACGCAGTGGCCGGTCCGGCCCTCGTGCGTGATCGTGCAGTACAGGACGGCGTTGGACGCCTCGCGGACCCGGCCGCGCACCGTGAGCTCGCCGTGCCGGAGCCGTTCCTCCAGCTCGGCGGGCGTCAGGCGTCTCGCCGGTATCCGTTCTGGCGCGGACATACGTGTCCCTCCGGGTCGAGCGGCAGGCTGCACAGCGGGCACGGCGGACGGCCGGCGTTCACGACCTCCAGGGCGCGCTTGGCGAAGGCGCGGGCCATGGTGCCGGTGAGCCGGACGCGCAGCATCGGGGGGCCGTTCTCGTCGTCCTGGAGCAGCCGCTCCTCGGCCTCGGCGAGGTCCTCCTCGTCGTCGGCGTCCAGCTCGACCAGCGCCTGGGCCTCGACGATCATGCGTTCCTCGTCGCCGTCCCAGGCCAGCGCCATGGTGCCGACGCGGAACTCCTCCTCCACCGGGTTCTCCAGCGGCGCGGTGTCGGAGATCTCGGACGGGGCGACGGCCGGGACCGGGGCGTTGCCGCCGCTGCGGCGCACCACCTCGTCCAGCAGCTCGTCCATGCGCTCGGCGAGCGCGGCGACCTGGGTCTTCTCCAGCGCGACGCTGGTGGTGCGCCCGGCCGCTGTGGCCTGGAGGTAGAAGCTGCGACGGCCAGGCAGCCCGACCGTGCCGGCCACGAAGCGGTCCGGCGCGTCGTAGAAGAACACCTGACGGGACAAGGTCCTGCTCCGTTTGACTCGACTGCGGGGGTCTGTGGTCGGGATGAGGATCACAGGTGGCGTGGTGGGCAGCGCCGTCGCACCACCCTACTGCGCCTGCTGATCACGATGCTCCCGCGCCACCGCCGATCGCCGCGTCGCGCTCCGCGGCGGCGCCGGAGCCGTCCTCCTTGGGCGCCAGCGAGCCGAGGTCACCGGTGTCGCCGAGCCGGACGAGGTACGGGCGCAGCGGCGTGTAGCGGACGGCCGTCACCGAACAGGGCTCGACGGAGATCCGCTGGAAGAGGTCCAGGTGCATGCCGAGGGCGTCGGCGACGACGGACTTGATGATGTCCCCGTGCGAGCACATCACGTACACCGCTTCGGGGCCGTGCTCGTCCTCGATGCGGGCGTTCCAGGACCGGACCGCCTCCACGGCGCGGTGCTGCATGGTGCGCATGGTCTCGCCGCCGGGGAAGCCGGCGGCGGAGGGATGCTGCTGGACGGTCCGCATCAGCGGCTCGTCGGCCAGCTCGGCGAGCTTGCGCCCCGACCAGTCGCCGTAGTCGCACTCGTTGATGCCGTCCTCCGTGTGCAGCGGCAGCCCCGGGCGGGCCGCCAGCAACGGGCGCAGCGTCTCCTGGCAGCGCTGGAGGGGGCTGGCCACCGCGGCGACGAGCGGCACGGCGGCGAGCCGGCCGGGCAGCGCGGC
>NZ_JBEPFC010000021.1:0-73541 GCF_040301705.1 Streptomyces sp. NPDC000151
CCGGGCTGGTCGGCCCGGCCGCCCGCCAGGCGAGGACCAGACGGCCGCGCAGGGCGGGCGGATCGATCGTCAGCGTCCGCAGCTCCTCGCCGCGCGCCGCGGCGAACGCGCCGGGCAGGATCGCCGCGCCCAGCCCCCGCGCGGCCAGCTGTGCGAGCACTTCGGGGTTGCTGGCCTCGAAGGCGATGTCGGGCGTGAAGCCGGCTGCCGCGCACGCCTCGTCGAGCCGGGCGCGCAGCCCCGTGCCGCGCGGCAGGCTGATCAGCGGGCGGCCGCGCAGGGTGTCGAGTGAGATGACCGGGTGGACGGCGAGTTCATGGGAAGGAGCGACCGCCGCGACGACCGGCTGGTCGTCCACCACCTCGATCTCGACGCCGGCCGGGGTCCCGCTGCCCACGCTGACGATCGCCGCGTCCAGCCGGCCCGTCCGCAGACCGTCGAGGAGCTGGTCGGAGTTGGCCTCGGACAGGGTGATCTCGACCGCCGGGTGCGCGTCGTGGAACTCCGCCAGCAGGTCCGGGAGTTCGACGCTGTGCGAGGTCACCGTCCCCACGGCGACGTGCCCGCGGAGCAGCCCGGTCAGCTCGTCCACGGTGAGCCGGACGCCGTCGACCGCGGCGAGCGCCGCGCGCGCGTACGGGAGGACGGCCGCGCCCACCTCGGTCAGCCGTACCGAACGGCCCGAGCGGTCCAGCAGCTCCTGGCCGAGCTCCCGCTCCAGCCGGCGGACCTGCGCGCTGACCCCGGGCTGGGCCACGTGCAGCCGCTCCGCGGCGCGGGTGAAGTTCCGCTCCTCGGCCACGGCGACGAAGTACTGCAACTGGTGAAGCTCCATGGGCAGCGATTCTAGCGACCCAGAAGCATTGCTTCTCGTTCGGATAATTACCATCTCTTGGACTTCTGGCCGGCGCGGGCCGAGAGTGAAGACACAGGGAACAGCCAGTCGGAAAAGAGGGATCCCATGACCGAGACCCGCGAACGCGCCGCCACCCCCGAGGACCTGGCCCGGCTCTTCGTGGCACGGGCCAACGCCCGCGACGCCGAGGGACTGGCCGAGCTGTACGCACCCGACGCCGTGCTCGCCTACCCGCCGGGGTCCGTCACGGTCGGCCGCGACGCGATCCGTGCCGTGTGCGAGCGGCTGGTGGCGCACGCGCCCCTGCCGTTCGTCGAAGAGGAGCCGCTGCCGACGGTCCGGTACGGCGACCTCGCCCTGACCTCGACCAAGCCCGCCGACGGCACGGGCGGCCGGGTGCAGGTCGCGCGCCGGCAGCCGGACGGGAGCTGGCTGCGCGTCATGGACCGCCCCGAGGCCCCCGCGACTCCGGGGACGGCGGCCGGACGATGACCGTAGTGATCGCCGGCGCGGGCATCGGCGGGCTGACCGCCGCGCTGAGCCTGCACGCCGCGGGCATCGATGCCGTCGTGGTGGAGAGCGCCCGCCGGATCAGGCCGCTCGGCGTCGGGATCAACCTGCTCCCGCACGCCGTGCGCGAACTGACCGAACTCGGCCTGGGTGAAGAGCTCGCCGCCCTCGGCGTCGCCACCACCGAGAACGTCTACTACGACCGGTCCGGCCGGCGGCTCTTCGCCGAGCCGCGCGGCCGGGCACAGGGCTACCACTGGCCGCAGTACTCCCTCCACCGCGGCGAACTGCAGCTCATGCTCCTCGCGGCGGTCCGTGCGCGACTGGGCGCCGGCGCGGTCCGCACCGGAACGCGGCTGGTGGACTTCGAGGAGCGGCCGGGCACGGTCCGGACCCGGCTGCTCGACCGGGCGACCGGAGAGACGCAGACGTACGATGCCGCGGCGCTCGTGGGCGCCGACGGCCTGCACTCGGTGGTCCGGGCGCGGCTGCATCCGGCGGGTGGCCCGCTGCAGTGGTCGGGCATCCGCATGTGGCGGGGCGTGACCGTGGCCGCACCCTTCCTCACCGGCGCCTCGGCGGTTCTCGTGCCGGGCGGGGACGCGGAACTGATCGCGTACCCGATCGGCCGTGGCCGCATCAACTGGGTCTGCCAGGTCAGGGTGGCCGAGCCGCAGCCGCTCACCGAGGAGGCGGCCTGGAACAGCGCGGGCCGGCTCGCCGACGTCCTGCCGTACTACGCGGACTGGACGCTCGGCGTGCTGGACGTGCCCGCGCTGCTGGCGGGCAACGACCTGCTCCTGCAGTACCCCATGGTCGACCGCGACCCGCTGCCCGCCTGGGGCCGCGGCCGGGTCACTTTGCTCGGCGACGCCGCCCACCCGATGTACCCCGTCGGCGCCAACGGCGCGTCCCAGGCCGTCGTCGACGCCCGCGTGCTCGCCCACGAACTCGCGCGGTCCGCCGGCGTACCGGACGGGCTGGCCCGCTACGAGGACGCGCGGCGCGACGCGACCACGGCCGTCGTCCGGGCCAACCGGGAGATGCACCGGGCAGGCGGCCGGACCCCGCAGGACCTGGCCCGCATCACCGACACCTACCGGCAGGCCACGGGCAGCGACGTGCAGGAACTCAACTCCCGGGCGTCGCTGACGCTTCGGTGAGGGGGATGCCGCAGGGGGATAAGGTCGGCGGCATGGGAGAGGCTGTGATGACCGACCAGGAGTTCCTGGACCATGTCGCCGACCGGCTCGCGGGGCTGCCCGGGGTACAGGCCGTCACCCTCGGCGGGTCGCGCGCCCAGGGCACCCACACCGCCGACAGCGACTGGGACTTCGCCCTGTACTACCGCGGCGCCTTCGACCCGGCGGAGCTGCGCGCCGTCGGCTGGGACGGCGAGGTCTCCGGGCTCGGCGAATGGGGCGGCGGCGTCTTCAACGGCGGTGCTTGGCTGGTCATCGACGGCCGGCACGTCGACGTCCACTACCGCGACCTCGACGTCGTCGAGCACGAACTCGCCGAGGCCGGGGAGGGCCGCTTCCACTGGGAGCCGCTGATGTTCCACCTCGCGGGCATCCCCAGCTACCTCGTGGTCGCGGAGCTGGCCGTCAACCGGGTCCTGCGCGGCGAACTGCCGCGCCCCGCCTACCCGGAGCCGCTGCGCGCGGCGGCCCCACCGGTATGGCGCGGGCGGGCCGAGCTCACGCTCCGGTACGCCAAGGGCGCGTACGTGCCGCGCGGGCAGGCCACCGAGGTCGCCGGCGCGCTCGCCACCGCCGCCCTGCAGACCGCGCACGCGGTCCTCGCGGCACGTGGCGAGTGGACCACCAACGAGAAGCGGCTCCTGCAGCAGGCGGGGCTGCGCGGCATCGACACGGTACTCACCGGGCTGCGGCCGGATCCGAAGAGCCTCGCGGCGGCCGTCACCGAGGCGGAGGCGCTGTTCGCGGCGGCGTGCACGGCGTCAGGTGGCCGATGAGCCGGTCCACGAAGGCGCGCTGGGCTGTGACGAGCAGTTCCCCGGCCCGTTCCGGGCGGCACCACGCCACGCGGTCGATCTCGGGGAAGGCGCGCAGGACGCCGGAGCCCCTGGGCCACTCCATCTCGAAGGTCCCCGGCACGACCGCCGCCGGGTCGAGGTCCCCCTCGACGGCCCAGACGGTGACCGTCTTGCCGCCCGACTGACGGACGTCGCCCAGGGAGACGTACGGTCCCTCCGGAGGCGGCAGCCCCAACTCCTCCTCGAACTCCCGCCGGGCGGCCGCCTGCGGCTCCTCCGGCGGTACGTACTCGCCCTTCGGCACCGTCCACGCGCCGGCCTCGCGGCGGGCCCACAGCGGCCCGCCCATGTGCGCCAGCAGCAGCTCGACGCCGGTGCGCGTACGGCGGTACAGCAGCAGCCCGGCGCTCCGTTTCGCCGTCATGATTCCGCGTCGTCGTTCGTGTCGTGGGCCGCCAGGATGTCCTGCACCGTGTCGGCCTCCTCCGGCGACTTGTCCTCCCGGTACCGCACCACCCGGGCGAACCGCAGGGTGACGCCCGCAGGGTAGCGGGTGGATGTCTGGAGGCCGTCGTAGGCGATCTCCACGACGAGCTCCGGGCGTACGGTCACGACGTGCCCCCGCTCCTCCACGGCGAGTTCCCGCAGTCGCTCGGTCTGCCAGGCGAGGGTGGCGTCGGTCAGCCCCTTGAAGGTCTTGCCGAGCATGACGAACGAGCCGTCGGGCCCGCGGGCGCCGAGGTGGAGGTTGGACAGCTTGCCGGCGCGCCTGCCGTGCCCCCACTCCGCCGCCAGCACGACGAGGTCGAGGGTGTGCACCGGCTTCACCTTGAGCCAGGAGGCGCCGCGCCGCCCCGCGCTGTAGGGCGCGTCGAGCGCCTTGACCACGACGCCCTCGTGCCCGCGGCGCAGCGTCGCGGTCCAGAACTCCGCCACCGCCTCCTGCGCCGCCGGATCGGCCGGGTCCTGGACGGCGACCCGGCGGACCCGCATCGGCTCGGGCACGATCCGGGCCAGCTCCGTGTGGCGGTCGGCGAAGGGCAGGTCCATCAGGTCCCGGTCGTCCGCCGCCAGGATGTCGAAGAAGACCGGTGAGAGCGGCAGCGCGGCGTGCGCGGCGGCCACGTCGACGCGGGAGCCGAAGCGCCCGGCGGTGCGCTGGAAGGGCAGCGGGCGGCCGTCGGCGTCCAGCGCGATGACCTCGCCGTCGAGCACGAACCGGGTGGCCGGCAGGGCCCGCGCGGCCTCGACGACCTCGGGGAGCCGGTCGGTGACGTCGTCCAGGGTGCGGGTGTGGACGTGCACGTCGTCGCCGTCGCGGTGCACCTGTACGCGGATGCCGTCGAGCTTCTCCTCCACGGCGCAGGCGCCCAGCTTGCCGACCGCCTCGGCCGGCGACTTCGCGCTGTGCGCGAGCATCGGGCCGACGGGCCGGCCCACGGTGAGCCGGAACCCGGCCAGCGCGGTCGGGCCCTCGGCCAGCAGCGCCCTGGCCACTTCCTGCAGCCCGCCGAGCATCACGGCCCGGCGCACGTCCGCCGCGGGCGCCTCCGTCGCGGCGGCGAGCCCCTCGACGGCGAGCGCGTCCAGCGCCCCCTGGCGCACCTCGCCGGTCAGCAGGCCGGTCAGGAAGCGCTGTTCCGGCTCGGTGGCCGTGGCCAGCAGCTGCTGCACCAGCCGCCGACGCTCGGCCTGTGCGCCGGCCCCGGTGATCCGGGACAGCGCGGTGAGCCCCGTGTCGACGCCGCGTACGGTCAGTACGGCCCGGTCGGCCGGGGGAGCCGGGTCGCGCAGCGCGTTCCAGCCGATGCCGATCCGCCCCTGGGGCAGCCGTCCGGCCAGGTAGGGGATGACCACCGGCACGTCCTCGGGCGCGGCCTCGCGGAACAGCCCGGCCAGCAGCGCGACCTTCTTGGTGCGCGCGGAGGTCGCGGCGACTTCTTGGGACACGCGGGCAAGGTGGGCCAGCAGCATACGGCCATCGTGCCTCGCACGGCCCCACTACGCCTCCGCACGGGAGCCGGCCCCTCGTCACGATCGCCGCGATGCGATCCCGCCAAAAGTTGGCGCGCCCGGCGCCCTTCGTGACCTTTGGCCATTGCCATTCGTTGACATCCACTTGGTCAACCTTTTACCTTCGTTCCGTGCGGCAAAACGCGCACGTCAGCGCCGCGTGTGTCGCACGGCCGGCTCCATCCCCCACCTCTCGGAGGCTCGCATGGAACAGCTCATCAAGAAGATGGCCCAGGACGACGTCTGGCAGGGCTGGGTCGCCGCCAACTCGGCCCAGAAGGCGGACAAGGACGGCTGTATCAGTGCGTCCCCCAAGTCCGGCTGCATCAGCGCGACGAAGACCGGCTGCATCTCCTGACCCGTCGCCGCCCGGCATTCCAGGACCGGCCGGCGGCGGCCGTCTCCGCCGCCGGCCGGTCCCGGCCCCGGCCCACGAGCACTGTTGAGGTTTCCCTTGAAGGTTTCCCCGGACGGTCAGCTGAAGGTTTCCCCGGACGGTCAGCCGACGGCCGAGGTCATCGCGCGCGTCAAGGACATTCCGCTCTACCGTGACGCGCTGGCGCGTGGCCATTTCCCGGTACTGGAAAAGACCGAGATCGCGCGCGGCTTCCCGGACAACTGGATGACGCCCGCGCTCGCGACGGCGCTCGCATCCGGCGAGGCGGAATTCGTGCTCTCCACGGGCACCAACCATGCCCGGATGCAGCTCATCCGGCCTCCGTACTTCCTCCTCCGCTCCTATTACCGGCTGTGGAGCGAGCACCCGGACATCCGGGAGACCTGGGAAGCGGACTGCCGGCGTGTCTCGCTGACGACGGTGCTCGCGACGGAACACGTGGCCCGGGTGAATGCCAGGAAACGCGGCGAGGAGCCGCCGCCCGTGCCGCGCGTGGAGGACCGCCGGCTCGACGCCCGCACCTGCTACCTCAATCTCCGCCTCGACCCCGCACTCTGGGAGCGCGCCGACGTCGAGCGGATGCTCGCCGAAATCGAAGCGGCCCGGCAGGCGCATCCGCGCGGCTGGTACCACCTGGACTGTTCCGGCTACCACCTGGCGCATCTGCTGCACAAAATCCATACCTGGGGGCTGTGGGACGCGTTCTCGCCACCGGCGAGCATCATCCACGCCTACGAATACACACCGGTCAATGTGCGGCGGTATCTCCAGCAGCACTTCGCGTGCCCGATCATCGACCTGTTCGGCTCCACGGAACTGGGCTATCTCTTCTACAGCGACCGCCGCGGCCGCTACCACCCCTACCTCGACGACATGAGCGTCGAACTCGCGCCGGTGGCCGAGGGCAGCGGGCTCTTCCATCTCATCGTCACCAGCCTGCGCAACCCGCACATGCCGCTGGTCCGCTACCGCTCCGGGGACTGCGCCCGCACGCTGGACGGCACGCCGGACCCGGCGAAAATCACGCAATTCTGCGGCCGCGAAAAGGAATTGCTGGATTCCCCCGCGGGCCCGGTGTCGCAAGGAGATCTGGACGCGCTCGTCGGCTCCGTCTCGCCCCGCGTCTTCGTCCACCAGCTGCGGGTCCTCGGCCCCGCCGAGGCCGTGCTCGCGTACACCACGTTCGACGGCAAGCCCCTCGAATCCGACCGAGTGGCCACCTTGGGACGCGGCGTACGCGAACTGACCGGCCGGCGCTGCGTACTCGACCACCGGGACCACATTCCCATCGGAAAGTCGGGGAAGTACGCCTGGCTCGCCGCGGACGGAAAGTGAGAGGGACCATGACCACGAAGACGTTCGTGACGGAGGACGACCTCACGGCACTGCTCGGCCCCACGCTGTACGCGGAACTGGTCGGGCACTTCGCGGCCGGCACCGACGCCCCGCGCGCGTACACCGAACGCCAGGCACTGGAATGCCTGCGGTACCTTTACCTGATCTCCAAGTACCCGGAAGAACTCAGCGGGCTCTTCCTCCCCGTGGAGCAGGAGATCGACGAATTCTGGCACTACCTCATCCTGCAGACGCGCGAATACCGCACCCTGTGCGAGGAACGCCTGCCGGGGAAATTCTTCATCGAACACCGCAGCATCGGCTACGAGGAGTACCAGCAGGAGCCGGGGCGCGAGCAGGCGATCGAAGAGGCGCTGCGCTGGATTCCGCTGTACTGCCGGGAATTCGGCCCCTTCGACGAGGGCGCGCTGCCGCACTGGACCATCGTCCGCTTCCTGCACGAGCGGCTGGACATGCCGTTGCCGGACATCTCCGCGCTGGAACCGGCGCAGGGCAGGAATCCATGACCGAACGGACCGGGATCTCCCCGGCACACGGGCCGCCGGTACTCGCCGCGCCGCCCGCGGCCACTGCGGCGGCCACCGCGCAACGCCGCATACTGACCGTCCTGGTGCTCTCCCAGATCCTCAGCGGCGCGGGTCTGGCAGCGGGCATCACTGTCGGCGCGCTGCTCGCCGAGGAGATGCTCGGCTCGACGGGGTCGGCCGGCCTGCCCAGCGCCCTGTTCACCGGCGGGTCCGCCGTCGGGGCCGTCGCCGTCGGCCGGCTGTGCCAGCGCTGGGGCCGGCGCCCCGGCCTCGCGCTGGGCTATGGCACGGGCGCGCTCGGCAGCCTCGGCGTCGTCGTGGCCGCCGCCACCGCCGACCCGGTCCTGCTCTTCGTCTCGCTCACGGTCTACGGCGCGGGAACGGCCACCAATCTGATGGCCCGTTACGCCGGGGCCGACCTCGCGGCGCCCGAACGGCGCGGCCGGGCGGTGAGCACCGTACTGATGGCCACCACGCTCGGCGCGGTGGCGGGCCCGCTGCTGGTGACCGCCACGGGCGAGGCCGCGCACGCGTGGGGCATCCCGCGCCTGGCAGGCCCGTTCGCCCTGGCCACCGTCGCCTTCGCGGCGGCCGCCGTCCTCCTCGGCACGCTGCTGCGCCCCGACCCGCTGCGGCTGGCACGCGCCTTGGCGGAGGCCGCCCCTGGGGCCGCCGGAGTCGAGACGGCAGGGCCCGACACCGCCCGTCCCGACCGGCGCGCCCTCCTCACTGGTACCACCGTCATGGTCCTCAGCCAGCTCGCGATGATCGCGATCATGACCATGACGCCGGTCCACATGCGGGCGCACGGCCACAGCACCGGAGCCGCCGGGCTGGTCATCGCCCTGCACGTCGCGGCGATGTTCCTGCCGTCCCCGCTGACGGGGCTCCTCGTCGACCGGGCAGGGCGGCTGCCGGTCGCGGCGGCGTCCGGCGTGACGCTGTGCGCGGCCGGCGCCGTGGCGGCCCTGGCGCCCGCCCACTCCGTACCGGCGCTCGCCGCCGCGCTCGTACTGCTCGGCCTCGGCTGGAACTTCGGCCTGATCAGCGGTACCGCGCTGGTCACCGACGCGCTGCCGGCGGCCACCCGCGCCCGTACGCAGGGCCTGCTGGACGTGGCCATCGCCGTCGCCGGGGCCACCGGCGGGCTGTCCTCCGGCGTGGTCGTCATGGCGGGCGGCTTCCCGCTGCTGGCCCTCGCCGGCGGGGCGCTGGCGCTGGCGATCGTGCCCGTACTGGCGCTGACCGCACGGCGCCGCCCCGCAGTGCCCGAGGGGAGCCCGTGACATGCCTCGGCCGCACCGCGCATGCGCGCGCTCGCCACCGGCCGCTTCGTACGTCCCCGAACCGCCTCCGCACGGCAACGACCCACCCGCGATCCGCTTCCGCCACGCCCTCAGTGGCACCCTCACCAACAGGAGAGACCTCCTCGTGGAGACCTTCATCCAGCAGGCCAGGGGCCTCAACGCCCGCATCGCCGACCGTCCTGACGAAAGGGAGAGCTTCGGCCGCCTCGCCGCCGGCCAGTCACCGCTCGCCCTGTTCATCACCTGCTCCGACTCCAGGGTCGTACCGTCTCTCATCACCGGCGCACGGCCCGGCGAGCTCTTCGAACTGCGGACGGCCGGCAACGCCGTCCCCGCCTACCAGGAAGGCATGACCGCCTGTGCGGAGGCCGCGACCATCGAGTACGCGATGCGCGTCCTGAAGGTCGCCGACATCGTGGTCTGCGGCCACTCGCACTGCGGCGCCGTCGGTGCCCGGGCACGCGCCGAGGACCTGACCGACGTGCCCGCCGTACGCGGCTGGCTCGCCGAGCAGTTCTCCGCCGAGCTGCCCCGGGACGACACCCCGGCGGTGGCCGGTGCCGTCCAGCGCCACGTGCGCGAACAGCTCGACCGGCTGCGCGGCTACCCCTGCGTCCGCGAACGCATGGACGCCGGTGAGGTGGCGCTGCACGGCTGGTTCTACGAGGTGCACACCGGCCTGGTCATGGCACACGACCAGGAGACCGACGCGTTCCTCCCGCTCTGACCGCTCGCCCGGTCTCTCGGCCGGGTCCTCCGGTCTTGCGGCCGGGCGGGCCCGGGGCCACAGCGTCCCGGGCCCGGCCGGCCCCACTCACGCTTCCTGCGGGGCCGCTTGGCGGCACATCGGACACCGGTCCGTGCCGTCCCACCCGTCCCACCCGAAGGCCGCGGGGGAGAGCGACCGGCCCTCGAGCTCCTCGCGTACCGCCACCCGGTACCCCCACACCGCGCCGATGTACGGGTGGTAAGCGTCGTGGAAGGCCGCTGACGACAGCGAAGCGCCGGCCGCGACGGCCCGCTGCAGGCTGCGGAGCTGCTCGAACATCGCCTGCCCGGCGCCGGCGACGGCCGTGCTCGCCTCGATGAACAGCCGCTCGCGCGCTTCGTAGACCCCGGCATCGCTCAGGGCCGCGCGGGTGGCCGCGTCCAGGCCGGGTCCGGCGGCCGGGTCCTCGGCGAGCTGCCGCAGCCGCGCGTGGCACTCGCCGGCAGCGCCGATGAACTCGATGTACACCGCCCGTCGGCGGTCCCCGGCACTGCGGTCGACCTCATGGCGATGGCGCAGGTGGTCGGCCAGCACAGTGCCGGCGATAGCGATGGAACCGCCGCTGACCGCCGCGGCGAGCGTCCCCCAGTCCACGTCTTCCCCCGTAGTGATCCCGACGTCGGAGTCAGAAGGTACGCGGATCTTCCTGCGGAGAAAAGGGAGAGGGACGTGTCGAGGGGCCCCGCGGTCGTGGCGGGGCCCGTAGGGGGTGGAGACAGGAGAGGTACGTCAGCCGTGGGTGTGGTCGGCGGATTCGCGGCTGCCGCTCTTGGCCAGACCCCGGCTGATCAGATAGCCGATGCTGAGCAGGGTGACGTACAGCCATGCCCGGTCGGCGGGGAAGGGGTCCAGGCGGGTGTCGCTGCCCACCACGGCGGAGGCGACGAGGACGGCCACCACGGCGGCCACGTAGACGAAGAACTCGGTGGTCTTGAAGGACGGTTTGGTCTCGGTGGGGGCGGGTCGCACGGCGGTATGGGTACTCCTCGGCATGCCGGATTCCGAGTACCCGGGGGACGAAGCGGCGGTCATGGTGCGCCTGCTTTCTCACGTGGGTCATCCGGCGGTCGCCGGCTGCGGCGCACGCGTACCCGGGCGCGGAGCACGGGAACGTCGCGCGCCCGCCACCCGCCGGCACCCGGAGGCTGTCGGCCAGTAGCCCGCCCGCCAGGAGACGCCCACTGTGAACAAACGGACCGACGCGAGCCGCCGACGGGACCAGAGATACGGATGCCCGCGCGTCTGACCCCACCCTGCACTCCGACTTTGGCCGGAACGGACCGGCCGTCACACGGAGTCAATGGGGCCCTTGTTCGCGGTGAGGCGGAGTTCGCCGCGGAGTACCGCGCCCGCTACTTCGGTGATGTCGCGGCCTGTCGCGAACGCCTCCGCGCGCAGCCGGGACAGCGCGGCCGGCAGTGGAATGCCGAGCTGGACGGCGATCATGCCGGTGGCCTGGTGCACCTCCGCGCGGTGGAGGTTCACCGTGCCGGCGGTCCTCGGCGGGGTGCGGGCCGCGTCTCCGGGGGCCGCCTGCGGCAGCCGCGTGCGCAGCAGGAAGTCGGTCAGCGCGTCACAGAGCGTCAGCGCGTGCTCGATGCTCTCCCCGCTCATCATTCCCGGCCGGCGGCGATGGCCGGTCAGGGCGCCCACCTTCATGGCCCCCAGCCGTAACGGAAAGGCGAAGACCGCCCGGACGCCCAGCTGTGTGACGGCGGGCAGGAAGCCCGCCCAGCGCGCCCCCGGCGCCGACGACACATCGGCCACCAGGCAGATCGCGCCGGCCCGCGCGGCTTCCAGGCTGGGGCCCTCGCCCAGCGTGAACTGCAGGTCCTCCAGCCGTGCGCTGACCTCCTCGCTGAACCAGATCAGCTCCGGTCCCTCGATGAGCAGCGAGGCGGCGAGCCCGTCCAGGCCCAGCGCGGTTGCCGCCTCCCCGGCCCACTGCGCCGCGAAGTCTCCTTCGTGGCCCTGCGCCAGAACGGCGACCAAGTCCTTGACGGTGCTCTCCACCATCTCGCAGCGCCCCCTCCGAGCCGTACCGTGCCGCTCCTGAGCCGGCATGTCCCACTCCGGTCCGATGGTTCGATGCACCGGCCACGTGGCGTCGTCAGCGTCCACCCCGCGCGGGCCCGGGCACAAGCACTGTGGTGCGTGGTTTTGACGCCCCCCGGCTCGCCTCCCCGGCTCGTCCCCCCCCGGCTCGCCTCCCGCTCGGGCCGCGCTCCCGGGCGCCGAGGGAGGCCCGCGCCCGAGGTTCACCCGTCCGGGTGCAGCGCGATCGTATTGTCACCGTGCGTCGGCCGCGACATTTCCGTCATGTATCCGCCTATGTGGGACACTCGTCTTGTATCACATGCCTGTAGTTCACAGCGTGGAGCCGACGAGCGGCCACCACCAGGGAATGTCCGTGGATCGTCCGTGGATGTCCGTGCGACAGGTGATCGGAGGAGCGATGTCCACGGGCACCGGACGGCTGGCCGTCACCGTTCTCACGCAGTGCGACGCATGTGCCGTGCTGCGCGTCCGCGGCGAGCTCGACCATGCCTCGGAGGAGGCGTTTCTCTCCTCCACCGGCGTCGTCCTCGCCGACGGGTACCGCTATCTCGTCCTGGACGTGGCCGCGCTCACGTTCTGCGACTCCCGTGGCCTGAACTGCCTGCTCGCCCTCCACTGGCTCCTGCGCCGCCGGGAGGGCGCGCTGCTGCTCGCGTGCGCCGGCCGCCGCCTCTCCGACCTGCTGCGCCACACCGGCAGCGACCAGCTCTTCCCGCTCCACACCACCGTCAGCCAGGCCGTCGCCTCGCTCCCCGCCGAGCACCGCCCCACCTGGCCGCCGCTGCCCACGCGGTAGCCCCTCCGGCCGCCGCGGACCCTGTGACGTGGCTCACCCGTCCTCCGGAAAACACTCGCCGCGTCCGCCCCGTATCCCCCGTCGTCGCGCGCACCAGCACGACACGACAGGACACGGCAGACACGGACGGAGTACGTCGATGGGCGAGACGACGGGCGAGATGACGGGCGAGATGACGGTCGCGACGATGGGCGAGCAGGGGAGCCGGCGGACGGGCGGGCGCCGGGGAATCGCGCGGGCCGGGCTCGGCCTGGCGGTGGGCGTCGGGGCGGCGCTGCTGCTGGCGGCGTGCGGGGGCGGCGGGGAAGCGGGGAGCGACGCGGCGAAGAAGGGCTCGTCGGCCAAGCCCTCGGCGAGCGCGCCATCCGCCGAGGGGAAGGCCGGTGGGAAGCAGGACGCCCGGCTGTCCGCCCGGACCACCGGGCTGGGCAAGGTGCTGACCGACGGCCGCGGCTACACCCTGTACACCTTCGACAAGGACACCGCGAAGTCCTCGGCCTGCACCGGGAAGTGCGCCGCGCTCTGGCCGCCGGTGACCGGGACCCCGAAGGCCGGCGCCGGCCTCCCCGAGGACCCGGGCACGCTGGAGCGCCCGGACGGCACCACCCAGGCCACGTACGACGGCCACGCGCTGTACCGCTTCGCCAAGGACACCGCGCCCGGCAAGACCACCGGCGAGGGGGTCAAGGGCGTATGGCACGCCGTGGTGATCGACCCGTCCGCTGACGGTGCGTCATGACGGACGCCCCCATGCCACCCGCTGAGCCGCCCCGCCCGCGGCTCAGCCGGCGAAGCGCGCTGCTCGGGCTCGCCGCGATCGGCGGCGTCGGCACGGCGGGCGTCGGCGGGTTCGCCTACGCAGGCGGCTGGTATCCGGCCGAGCGGCTGACCCCGGCCAAGTTCGCCGACCGCTTCGAGGAGGTGTACGGGAAGCATGCCGGATTCCGGCGCAACCACGCGAAGGGCGTGAGCGTCTCCGGGTACTTCACCGCCAATGGGGCGGGCGCCGAGGTGTCCAGGGCCAGTGTGTTCGCATCCGGCCGTACCCCCGTGACCGGCCGGTTCTCGCTCTCGGGCGGGCTGCCGGACGCCCCCGACGCCACGCCCACCGTGCGCGGGCTCGCGCTGCTCTTCCACCTGCCGGACGGCGAGCAGTGGCGGACCGCGATGATCAACCTCCCGGTCTTCCTGGACCGCACCCCGGAGGGGTTCTTCGCGCGGATGCTCGCGGCCAAGCCGCTGCCGGGAACGGGCAAGCCGGACCCGGAGAAGATGGCCGCCTTCCTCGCCGGGCACCCCGAAACGGCCAGGGCGATGGCCGTCGTCAAGAAACACCCGCCCACGTCCGGCTTCGACGACAGCACCTACAACGGCCTGAACGCCTTCCGCTGCACCAATGATGCGGGCGACACCGTCCCCGTGCGCTGGTCGCTGAAGCCGGTGCAGCCGGTCCGGCCGGGCGGTACCACCGCCCCGCCGGGCCGCGACCACCTCTTCGACGCGCTGATCGCCAAGGTCGCGCAGCAGCCCCTGCGTTGGCGCCTGGTGCTGACGGTCGGCAGGGCCGGTGACCCGACGGACGACGCCACCCGGCCGTGGCCCGCCGACCGGCGCACGATCGACGCCGGGACGCTGACGATCGACTCCGTACAGACCGAGGCGGCCGGCAACGCCCGGGACGTCAACTTCGATCCGCTGATCCTCCCGGACGGGATATCGGCCTCGGACGACCCGCTGCTCAGCGCCCGTTCGGCGGTCTACTCCCAGTCGTTCACCCGGAGATCGGGCGAGAAGAAGACCCCGAGCCCCGTCCACGTCGTGAAGGAGCAGTGATGAGCGGAACGGAGAAGTTCGGCGTTCTCGCCCGCCTGCTGCACTGGGGGATGGCGGTCATGGTCGTCGCCATGCTGTTCATCGGCGCCGCCATGGTGGCCTCCCCGACCGCCTACGACACGCTGCAGGACATTCACCGGCCGCTCGGGATGCTGATCCTCGTCTTCACCGCGCTGCGGTTCGTGAACCGGCTCCGGCACCGGCCGCCGGGCCTCCCGCCCACCATGGGCCGGTGGGAACGCGCGGCGGCGAAGGGCTCGGAGTACCTGCTCTACGCCCTGATGTTCGCGCTGCCGCTGATCGGCTGGGGCATGTTGTCGGCGGCCGGGTACCCCATCGTGCTGTACGGGCCGGTGCGCCTGCCGGGCCTTCTGCCGTCCGACCCGGCCCTGTACGCGGTACTGCGACAGGCGCACACGGTACTGGCGTACCTGCTCTTCGCGGCCTTCCTGGCGCACGCGTGCGCGGTGCTGTTCCACACCCTCGTCCTGCGTGACCGGCTGCTGGCCCGGATGGCATTCGGGCGCGCGGCGGTCAGGCGAGAGTGACCTCGACGGGGAGCTTCTTGATGCCGTTGACGAAGTTGGAGCGGACACGGGGGACTTCGCCGGTGACGCGGATGTCGGCGATCCGCGGGATCAGCTCCTCGAACATGATGCGCATCTCGGTGCGGGCGAGCAGGTTGCCCAGGCACAGGTGCGGGCTGCCCTTGCCGAAGGTGACGTGGTCGTTGTTCTCGCGGGCCACGTCGAAGTCGTAGGGGTTGCCGAAGACCTGCTCGTCGCGGTTGCCGGAGGCGTACCACATGACGACCTTGTCGCCTTCCTTGATGTGCTTGCCGCCGAGCTCGACGTCGCGGGTGGCGGTGCGGCGGAAGTGGTACACGGGCGAGGCCCAGCGCAGGAACTCCTCGACCGCCGTGGGGATGAGGGAGGGGTCCTTGCGCAGCCTGTCGAGCTGGTCGGGGTTGTTGATCAGCGCGAGCATGGCGTGGCTGATGGAGTGCCGGGTGGTCTCGTTGCCGGCGACGACGAGCAGCAGGAAGTAGTTGTCGAAGTCCTGGGCCGAGAGCGGTACGCCGTCGCGCGGGGTCTGGTTGACCAGCCGGGAGATCAGGTCGGTGCCGTCGCCGCCGCGCCGCTGCCGGGCCAGCTCGCGCCCGTACCTGAAGACCTCCAGGGAGGCGGGGGAGCGGAATGGCAGGTCGCGGTACTGCTCGCTCTCCTCGCTCTCCAGCAGCACGTCGGCGTAGTCGGGGTCGGTGTGGCCGATGATGCGGTTGCCCCAGTCGATGAGCTGCTGGTTGTCCTCCGGCGGCACGTCCAGCAGCCGGGCGAGGACGTTGATGGGGAAGTCGGCGGAGACCTCCCGTACGAAGTCGAAGCTCCCCTTGGCGAGCGCGGCGTCCAGCGTCTTCGCGGTCAGGCCGCGCAGGAAGTCCGCGTACTGGTTGATGACGCCGGCGCCGAACTGGCGCTGCAGCAGGCTGCGCATCGCGCGGTGGCGGACGCCGTCCAGCTCCAGCAGGGAGGCGCGCTTCTTGATCTGATCCTCGTCGACCTCCTCGAGGTTGACGAACTTGGTGGAGGTGAAGGTGTCCGCGTCCCGGTCGACGCGAGCGATGTCCGCGTGCCGGGTGACCGACCAGAAGCCGGAGTTGGGCGCCTCCTCCGGCTGCCAGTGGACCGGGTCCTGATGGCGCAGGGTGTGGAACATCCGCCACGGGGTGACGCCGTCGGTGAAGTTGTCCAGGTCGGCGAGGTTCACCTCGTCCAGGGGGAGCGGCTCGTGGACGTCGGGCTGGGTGCTGGTCATCGGTGGCTCCTTGCGGGTCTTGCGCGTACGGGTGGGCGCGGGCGTCACAGGTGGTACGCGTACTCGGTGAACTCCCAGTCCGTGACGTACTGCTGGAAGCGTGCGACCTCGTTGCGCTTGTAGGCGAGGAAGGCCGAGGCGAAGCCCTTGCCGAGGACCGCGGTGAGCGCGGTGTCGGCCTCGAAGGCGTCGAGCGCCGCGGGCAGTGTCATCGGCAGGGTGGCGGCCTTGGTGGTGTCGTAGCCGTAGCCCTCCAGGGGCGCGGGCGGTTCCTGGCCGGCCCGCACGCCGAGCAGCGCGGCCGCGAGGGCGCCCGCCAGCAGGAGGTACGGATTGGCGCCGGCGTCGGCGAGCCGCAGCTCGAAGCGGGTGCCGGCGCCGCGCTCGGGCGGGACGCGGACCATGGCGCTGCGGTTGTCCAGCCCCCAGTCGATCAGCCAGGGGGCGAGGGTGTCGGGCCCGAACCGCTTGTAGGAGTTGACCGTGGGGTTGAGCAGCGCGGTCAGCGCGGGGGCGTGGGCGAGGACGCCGGCGATCGCGTGGCGGGCGGTGGCCGAGAGTCCGTGGGGCGCCGCGGGGTCGTCGAAGGTGTTGTGCCCTTCGCCGTCCAGACAGGAGACGTGGACGTGGAAGCCCGAACCGCCCTCGTCGCTGAAGGGCTTGGCCATGAAGGTGGCCAGCCGGCCTTCGACGCGGGCGAGTTCCTTGACGGCGGCTTTGAAGCGGAAGGCCCGGTCGGCGGCGTCGAGCGCGGGGGAGTGGGTCAGGTTGATCTCGAACTGGCCCGGGCTGAACTCGTGGTTGCCCATGCTGGCGCCGATGCCGAGGTCGCGCAGCTGCCGCAGGGTACGGAGCAGATGGCCGTCCGGGTCGCCGCGGCGGCCCGCGGTGTAGACGTTGCCGGGGGCCTCGGCGTACCGCTTCCAGCCCGAGGGCGAGCCCGGGTCCGGATCGCACAGGAAGTACTCCAGCTCGGGGCCGACCACCGGGGCCAGCCCCTCCTCGGTGCACTGGGCGAGCACGTGGCGGAGCAGGTCGCGGGGGGATTCCGGGGCGGGTGAGCCGGTGGCGGGGTCGAGTACATCGCCGAGGCACCAGGCGACGCCCGGCTCCCAGGGCAGCGGGACCAGCGTGCTCAGGTCCGGGCGGACGGCGATGTCGGGCAGGCCGGCGTCCAGGCCGCCCGCGACCTCGACGACGTCGCCCTGCGGGCTGGTGTGGTAGACGGCCCGACAGAAGGCGAGGCCGTGGTCGCACGCCGAGGGCAGGTGATCCAGCAGGACGTCGCGGGCGCGGTCGGTGCCGATGAGATCGGGATAGGCGACCCGGACGACGTCGATGCCGTCGGCGGCCAGTGCGTCCATCTGCTGCCGGAGCTGGGTCTGCTGCTGGAGCTGGGCGGAATCGTGAGCGCTCACCTGTGTCTCCTCGGACGGGCTGAACGGTGGCGGAGGACGACCGGGGGCCGCGGGGTGGATGCGGTCCAGTGATCGTTTGACGCCAAACGGTAGGGAACGGCAGGGGCGCCCGCAAGAGGCCGGGCGAAAAAATTTATCCACGTGGATAGGTGTTGACCAGGGGTCGCCGTCTTCCTATCTTGTTTGAAGCCAAACGAGTTCCAAGCGACTTATGGGTTCCACCACCAGGAGGCCGGCCATGAAGGTCGTCGTCGACATGAACAAGTGCCAGGACCACGGCCAGTGCGTCTTCGCGGCGCCCGACGTCTTCCAGCTCGACGCGGACGGGCACCTCGGCTACGTCGGCGAGCCCGACGACGCGCTGCGCGAGGACGTCGAGGAAGCCGCCGACGTCTGCCCGCTGCAGGCCATCCGGA
Source organism: Streptomyces sp. NPDC000151 (assembly GCF_040301705.1). Classification (NCBI taxonomy): domain Bacteria; kingdom Bacillati; phylum Actinomycetota; class Actinomycetes; order Kitasatosporales; family Streptomycetaceae; genus Streptomyces; species Streptomyces sp. NPDC000151. The sequence continues at coordinate 18,071 of NZ_JBEPFC010000021.1, forward strand.
TCGAGGACTGACCGATGGCCGCCCGCATCGTGGTCGCCGGCGCCGCCATGGCCGGTCTGCGCGCCGCTGAGCAGCTGCGCGCCGCCGGCTGGACCGGCGCGATCACCCTGGCCGGCGACGAGCCGCACATGCCGTACAACCGCCCGCCGCTCTCCAAGGAAGTCCTCGCGGGCAAGGCCCCCTTCGAGTCCCTCGCCTTCCGGCCCCGCGCGAGCGTCGCCGACGTGGAATGGCGCCTCGGTACCAGTGTGACCGCCGCCCGGCTCGCCGAGCGGACCGTGGAGCTGGCGGACGGCGAGCGACTGGCCTTCGACGGCCTGGTGATCGCCACCGGTATGCGGCCCCGGCGGCTGCGCTGCCCCGGCCCGGCCGCCGGCCGCCACACCGTCCGTACGCTCGCCGACGCCCAGGGCCTGCGCGCCGCGCTGACCCGCCCCGGCGCCCGGGTCGTCGTGGTCGGCGCCGGCTTCATCGGCTGCGAGGTCGCCGCCACCGCCGTCGGCCTCGGCGCCGCCGAGGTCACCGTCGTCGACCCCGAGCCGCTGCCGATGCTGCGCCCGCTCGGCGAACTGCCCGCCCGCCTGCTGCACCGCCGGCACGAGGAACGCGGCGTACGCTTCGCCCTCGGTACGGGCGTCACCGCCTTCGAGGGCGGGGACCGCGTCACTGGCGTCGTGCTCGACGACGGCCAGGTGCTGCCTGCCGACGTCGTGGTCGAGGCGGTCGGCTCGGTGGCCAACACCGAGTGGCTGGCCGGCAACGGCCTGGACCTGACCGACGGCGTGCTCACCGACGCACTGCTGCGGGCCGGCGGCCTGCCGTACGCGGTCGCCGTCGGGGACGTCGCCCGCTTCCCCAACGCCCGCTACGACGGCGTCCCGCGCCGCGTCGAGCACTGGTCGATCCCCGGCGACACCGCCAAGCGCGCCGCCAAAACCCTCGCGGCCGACCTGGCCGGCGCCGAGCCCGACCCCACCCCCTTCGCGCCGCTCCCCACCTTCTGGAGCGACCAGCACGACTTCCGGCTGCAGTCTTTCGGCGCCCCGTCCCTCGGCCTCACCGACGTACGCGTCCTGGACGGGGACCCGGACGGCGATCCGGACGGTGACGTGGTCGTCGGCTACCACGCCGACGGCCGACTGGTCGGCGTCCTCGCCCTCGGCGGCCCGGCCGCCGCCTCCGGAGCCGCCCGCTACCGCGCCGAGCTGCTCCAGCAGCCGGCCCCCAGTACCCAGCACGCCTGAAGGAGTCCGACCACCATGGCCAGCGTCCGCGGTTACTTCCACCCCAAGACGGCGACCGGTTCCTCGTCGCTCATCCCCTCGCCCCCCTGGCACTACTCCGGCGACCTCCTCACCGTCGAGTACCGCACCGACCCCGCACGCGTCCGCGAACTGCTGCCCGAACCGCTCGGACTCGCCGAGGAGGACCCCGGCGCCGTCGCCCTCATCTGGGCCGACTGGCAGTCCTGCGCGGGCTCGGGGGAGGAACTGCTCGACCCCGTGCGTGCCCAGTACAAGGAAGTCTTCGCGGTCGTCCGCTGCTCCTACAAGGGCCGTACGTACTCCCGCTGCGTGTACATCTGGGTCGACAAGGACTTCGCCATCGCCCGCGGCCTGCACCAGGGCTATCCGAAGAAGCTCGGCTCGATCCACCAGACCCGCCCGCACCCCTACGGTCCGGCGCCGCGCATCGAGGCGGGCGCCCGCTTCGGCGCCACGCTCGCGGCCGCCGACCGGCGCCTCGCGCAGGCCGTCGTGACGCTGCGCGCGGAATCGGAGAACAACGGCTTCGTCAACGGCCACCCGATGGCCCACCACCGCTGGCTGCCCTCCATCGAGCCGGGCAAGGGCCTCGCCCTGGACGAGCTGGTCGAGAGCGGTGCCGCGTCCTTCGAGGCCGGTCCCGCCTGGCGCGGCGACGCCGAACTGGAGCTGTTCGAGGCGCCCACCGAGGAGCTGGCCCGCCTCGAGATCCGCGAGCCGATCGCCGCGTACTACCGCCAGGTCGGCGTCGTCTGGAACGGCGGCACCCTCCTGGAGTCCGGCACCTCCGCCGCCGAGTGACCGACACCTTCTCACCTCTGGGAGACCGGACATGACCGCACACCGCACCACCGTCGCCGGCGTCGCCGTCGACACCCGGCACTGGATCGGCGGCGCGCGCGTCGCCTCCGCCGCCACCTTCACCGACGTCTCGCCCCTCGACGGCGCGGCCCTGGGCGAGATCGCCCGCGGCACCGCGACGGAGGCCGAAGTGGCCGTCGCCGCAGCGAAGGAGGCGTTCCCCGGCTGGGCCGCCACCCCGCGCGCCGAACGCGCCCGCATCCTGCACGCCATCGCCGACGGCGTCGAGAAGCGCATCGAAGAGCTCGCGATCGTCGAGACCAGCGACAACGGTGCGCTGCTGCGCTCGCACCGGCGCGGTGTGATGCCCCGCGTGGCACACAACTTCCGCTTCTTCGCGGACTGGCTGCTGAAGCTGGAGCACGAGGACTTCACGACGTACACGAGCGGCTCCGCCGCGGGCAGGGGCCACACCAACCACGTCTCCTGGGACCCGGCGGGCCCCTGCGTACTGATCACGCCGTGGAACGCGCCGCTGATGCTCGCGACCTGGAAGATCGCCCCGGCGCTCGCCGCGGGCAACACCGTGATCCTCAAGCCCGCCGAGTGGACCCCGCTCACCGCCTCGCTCCTCGCCGACATCGCGCACGAGGCGGGCCTGCCCGCCGGCGTTTTCAACGTCGTCCAGGGGTACGGCACCGAGGCGGGCAGCGCCCTGGTCGCCCACCCCGACGTGCGCCGCATCAGCTTCACCGGTTCGGTACCCACCGCGAAGGCCATCGCCGCCGCGGCCGCCGCGCACCTCGTGCCGACCAGCTTCGAGCTCGGCGGCAAGTCCCCGCTGCTGGTCTTCGCCGACGCCGACCTGGACCTCGCCGTCGACCTGGCGGTGGAGCAGTACGACAACGCAGGGCAGGTCTGCCTCGCGGCGACTCGCCTCCTCGTCGAGTCCTCGGTCGCCGAGGAGTTCACCCGCCGGTTCGTCGAGAAGGCGTCGCAGCTGACGCAGGGCGACCCCCGCGATGAGGCCACCGACATCGGGCCCAACATCCACCCCCGCCAGCTGGAGAAGATCGACGGCTTCGTGCGGCGGGCGCTCGCGGCCGGCGCTCGCGCGGTCATCGGGGGACACCGCAAGGAGGGCCAGTACTACGCGCCGACCCTCCTCACCGACGTCGCGCAGGACTCCGAGATCGTCCAGGAGGAGGTCTTCGGCCCGGTCCTCACCCTGCAGACCTTCGAGACCGAGGAGGAAGCGGTCCGGCTCGCCAACGACACCCGCTTCGGCCTCGCCGCCACCGTTGCCACCGGCGACCCCGAGCGTGCCGAGCGCGTCACCGGAGCGCTGGTCGCCGGCACCGTCTGGGTCAACTGCTTCTTCGTCCGCGACCTCCAGGCCCCCTTCGGCGGCTCCCGCGAGTCCGGCGTCGGCCGCGAAGGCGGCACCTGGAGCTTCGACTTCTACTGCGACCTCAAGAACACCGTCACCGCACCATTGGGGTCTCCCCTGCTCGAGCGGAGCCGAGAGCTTGGGGAAGGCTGGCGCGACCATGGGTGAAATCGTCGGCGCCGGGCTGCTCGCCCACGTCCCCACCATCGTGCTGCCGGAGGAGACCCGGCGGGAGCTGAACGAGGGCAAGGAGATCACCCTCGTCACCGGCCTGCGACAGCTCCGTAAGGACGTCTTCGAGACCACCGACTACGACACCGTCGTCGTCCTGGACTCGCACTGGGCCACCACCGTCGAATTCGTCGTCACCGCCCAGCAGCGCCGGGCCGGCCTCTTCACTTCCGAAGAGCTGCCGCGCGGCATGTGCCGGATGCCGTACGACTTCCCCGGGGACCCCGAACTGGCCGCCAACATCGCCCAGTTCGCCGACAAGCACGGCACCTGGATCACCCCGATCGACGACGACTACCTGCCGATCTACTACGCCACGATCAACCTCTGGAAGCACCTCGGCGAGGGCCTGCCCGACAAGAAGTGGATCTCCATCGGGGTCTGCCAGACCGGCGACATGGAGGACCACCTGCGCCTCGGCCGCGCCTTGGCCGACGGCATCGCCGCCACCGAGGGCCGCAAGGTCCTGGTGATCGCCTCCGGCGCCCTCTCGCACACCTTCTGGCCGCTGCGGCAGCTGCGCGACCACGAGGCCAGCGACCCCGTCCACATCTTCACGCCCGAGGCGCGCGCGGCGGACGAGCAGCGCATCGCCTGGTTCAAGGACGGCCGCCACGACGAAGTGCTGCGCACCATGCCGGACTTCTGGACGTACAAGCCCGAGGCGAAGTTCTTCCACTACCTGATGCTGGCCGGCGCGCTGGGCGAGGCGGGCTGCACCGCCCGCGGGCGCCAGTACGGGGAGTATGAGAACTCCGTCGGCACCGGCCAGGTCCACCTGTGGTTCGACCGTCCCGAGAACGGCTGGACCGCGCCCCGCCCCCGCCCCTCCAAGGAGACCACCCATGCCTGAGTACCGCCGCATCCTCCTCGACGGCGCCGTCGTCGAGACCGTCCGCGAGGGCAAGGAACTGGTGGCCGGCGACGGCCGCCGCGTCAAGATCGACGATGCCCGGCACCTGCCGCCCGTCGTCCCCTCCAAGATCGTCGCGGTGCACCTGAACCACCGCAGCCGGGTGGCGGAGTTCCAGATCAAGCTGACGCCGACCCCCACGTACTTCCACAAGCCGACCTCAGCGCTCAACTCCCACCAGGGCGCCATCGTCCGCCCCGAGGGCTGCAAGTGGCTGAACTACGAGGGCGAGGTCGCCATCGTCATCGGGAAGACCGCGCGCAACATCTCCCAGGCGGAGGCGGGGGAGTACATCGCGGGGTACACCGTCGCCAACGACTACGGCCTGCACGACTTCCGCGACACCGACGCCGGCTCCATGCTCCGCGTCAAGGGCTCCGACACCCTCTGCCCGCTCGGCCCCGGCCTCGTCACCGACTGGGACTTCCGCGGCAAGTACCTGCGGACGTACGTCAACGGCGAGCTCGTCCAGGACGGCTCGACCGACGAGATGGAGTGGGACATGCACTACCTCGTCGCCGACATCGCCCGCACCATCACCCTGTACCCCGGCGACGTGCTGCTCTCCGGCACGCCCGCCAACTCCCGCCCCGTACAGCCCGGCGACGTCGTGGAGGTCGAGGCCGAAGGGCTGGGCCGGCTCACCAACCACATCGTGACCGGCCCGACCGCGATCCGCGGCGACGTCGGCGCCCAGCCCACCGAGTCCGAGGAGGTCCGCTCCACCGCGCTCGGCGGCGACTGGGAGTTCCGCGGCATCCGCCCGCCGAAGCGCGGATGATGACCGGCTCGGCGGGCCCTCCGGTGGCTGTGACCTGGGGATAGGCTGGCCGGCATGACGGAAGCAGCCAAGGAGGGCAGCGGCCGCCGCGGCCACCGGGAGGTGGGGTACGGCGAGGGCCGGGACGCCCTGCTCAACGCGGCGGTCCGGGTCGTGGCGCGGGGCGGCCTGCGCAAGCTGACCTACCGTGCGGTCGCCGAGGAGGCCGGCGTCACCCACGGCCTCGTCGTGCACCACTTCGGTTCCCGCGACGCGCTGATCGAGGAGGCGCTGGGGTACGTCGTGCGGCAGAGCCTGAGCAGCAGCCTGCTGGAGCCGGGAACGGGCAGGCCCGAGGACTTCGCGGCCGGCGTCTCCGCCATGGTCGAGACCGGCCCCGATCTGCAGGCGTTCCAGTACGAGCTGCTGCTCGAAGCGCGCCGCCGCCCGGACCTGCTGCCCCAGGTGCGCGGCCTGTACGACGCGTACTTCGAGGCCTCCGCGCGCGAGCTGTCCCGGATGCTGCCGCACGAGCCCAGCCCCGCCCTCGCGCGCCTGGTCTTCGCGGCGCTGGACGGGCTCGTCCTGCACCAGCTGACCCTCGGCGACGCGGCGAACACCGCGGCAGCCCTCGACGAGCTGCGGTCCCTGCTGGGCCGGCTGGCCACCGCCGAGGAGCCGGCCGGTCGCGACCCTGCTTGATCACCACCACTTACTTGTTCACCACCACCTACTTGTTCACCACCACCTATGCACGCACTACCTAGCGAATTACGGATTGTTTCGGCCGGCCGGCGGACCGAGGGTGTGACCACTCGCCACACCCCCCTCGTGAAAGGTCCGCCGTTCCATGAAGCGTTCCCACCTCGCCGCCCTGCTGCTGGCGGTGCCCGCGGCGCTCGTCCCGGCCGCCGGCACCGCGCTCGCCTCCGGACAGGACGCGTCCCCCCGGCTCGTGACCGTCGAGCAGGCCCCCGACAGCAAGGCCATCAACGGCAGTTACATCGTCACCCTCAAGCCGGGCACGACGGCCAAGGGCCTGGCGAAGAGAGAGGACATCACCACCCGCCACGTCTACAAGGGCGTCCTCAACGGCTTCTCCGCCAAGCTCTCCGCCGACCAGCTCGCGGAGCTGCGCGGCGACCCGTCGGTCAAGGCCATCGAGGAGGACCAGAAGGTCACCGCCGCCGCCACCCAGTCCAACGCCACCTGGGGCCTGGACCGCATAGACCAGCGCAACCGCCCGCTGAGCGGCACCTACACCTACAACCGCAACGGCTCCGGTGTCACCGCGTACATCATCGACACCGGCATCGACACCAGCCACCCGGACTTCGGCGGCCGCGCCCGCAACGTGTACGACGCCCTCGGCGGCAACGGCCAGGACTGTCACGGGCACGGCACGCACGTGGCCGGCACGGTGGGCAGCAACACGTACGGCGTGGCCAAGGGCGTGGCGCTGCGCGGCGTCCGGGTCCTGGGCTGCGACGGGAGCGGCGCGTACTCGGGCATCATCGCCGGTTTCGACTGGGTGCGTAACAACGCCACGAAGCCCGCCGTGGCCAACGCCTCGATCGGCGGCGGTTACTCCTCCGCCGTGAACGACGCGGCCGCGGCCCTGAACAACTCCGGCGTCTTCCTGTCCGTCGCCGCCGGCAACGACAACGCCGACGCCTGCAACACCTCGCCCGCGAGCGCGCCGGGTGTCCTCAGCGTCGCCGCCTCGGACAGCTCCGACCGCAAGGCGTCGTTCAGTAACTACGGCAGCTGCACGGACCTGTTCGCGCCCGGCGTCTCCATCACGTCCACCCGCCTCGGCGGCGGCACCACCCAGATGAGCGGCACGTCCATGGCCTCCCCGCACGCGACCGGCGTCGCGGCCCTGTACAAGTCGAACAAGGGCGACGCCGCCTCCTCCACCATCAACGACTGGCTGACCAGCAACGCCACGACCAACGTCATCAGCAACCCGAGCGGCACCCCGAACCGCCTGCTCTTCAAGTCCGACCTCTGATCCACCTGCTGACGACACAACGACACGTCGATCCGACGGCGCCGGCGTCTCGTGGAGACGCCGGCGCCTGCCGGTTTGCACCGGATTCCGTTGCTGTGCAGCCTATTGGTGACTGATTCCGTTGATCGATAGCGAATTCACGGCGATATCGGTAGCGTACGGCCAGCCACATCGAGCGCCGGACACTCACGGGGGACAGCACCATGACCGACCACCCACTGCCTGCCACGCTGCCGGAGACGGAGCGCACCCGGCACCGCCGACTGCGGGAGCAGGGGAGCCTCGACCGTGCGGAGCTGGACGCCATCCTCGAAGCGGGGTTCGTCTGCCACCTCGGGGTGATCGTCGACGGGCGGCCGATGGTCGTGCCGACCGTGTACGGGAGCGACGGGCACACGCTGTACTTCCATGGCTCGGTCGCGAGCCGCAGCCTGGTGGCCTCCCCCGAGGCGGCGGTGTGCGTGACGGTCACGCACGTGGACGGGCTGGTCCTGGCCCGGTCTGTGTTCGAGCACGGCGTCAATTACCGCAGCGCCATGATCCACGGTGTGCCCCGCGCGGTCACCGACCCGGACGAGAAGCTGGCCGGGCTGCGCTGTCTGACCGAGCGCGCGGCACCGGGGCAGTGGGACTACGCCCGGCAGCCCAGCCGGAAGGAAATGGCGGCGACGGCGCTGCTCGCGCTGTCGCTGGCGGAGGCGTCGGTGAAGATACGCACCGGCGGCCCCGACGACGGGGACGGGCCCGACGCCGCGCTCGGGATCTGGGCCGGTGTCCTTCCGCTCAACGCCAGTTGGGGCGAACCGGAAGCGGATCCCCTCCTGCCGGCGGGCATCGCGCCGCCCCCGCACGTCAGCGCCCGGGCGCACACCCCCGCGGGCTGAAGCGTCACGTGCCCGCGTTCCCCCGCAGTTCCTCCACGGCGGTACGTGCCGCGGCGCCGATCACCGCGTCGGCCCGCGGCAACACGTTGTCCGCGCGCGCCGCTTGGGTGAAGACCACGGCGGTGTACGTACTGCCGTCGGCCAGCTCGACCACCCCCGCCTCGTGCCGCATCGACCCGAAGGTGCCGGTCTTGCCCGAAACGGTCACGTCGTCGTACGGGAAACCGGACGCCAGCCGGTGCCGCCACGGCTGCCGGCCCATGACCTCGCGCATGAACGCGCAGCGCTCGGGGGAGGCGGCCCGCCCGGTCCAGATCGCCCGCAGCAGCCGCGCCATGTCGGCGGGCGTGGTGGCGGCCTTCGACAAGGGGTTGTAGACGACCTCGGGCACGGTGTCGTCGTTGCTGGAGAGCCGCGCCATCGCGGCCGGCAGCGAGTCCGTACCGGTCTCCGTGAGCAGCCGGTCCCACGTCCCCGCGACCCCGCCGTGGATACGCGTGTCCGGCATCTCCAGATCGCGGCAGACCTCGTCGACCGCCGAGGTGCCGACCGTGCGGAGCAGCGCGTCGGCCGCCGTGTTGTCGGAGACGCTCATCATCATGACCACCAGGTCGCGCAGCGACATCGTGACGGCGTCCCGCAGGATCGAGATGCCGGTGGGACCGGCGATCCGGTCGGGCGGCTCCAGGGTCAGCCGCTCGCGCGGGTCGATCTCTCCGGCGTCCGCCAGCCGGCAGCAGGCCACCATCAGCGGCACCTTGTACACGGAGCCCATGGGCACCGCCTCGTCGGGATCGATGGTCACCCGGGCCGAGGGCCGGTCCAGCTCCGCCACGTGCAGCCAGCCGCGCACGCCCGCGTCGGCGAACATCTCGCGGATCGTGCGCTCCACACCGCTTCCCCGCCGCGTCCCGCTCATGACGCCGCCTGCCGTTCGAGAGTGTCCACCAGTAGCCGGGCCGTGTCCGCGGTGTCCGCCGCGTCCGGCCGCCGGGGGTCCCACACCACCCGTAGCCGCAGGGGCAGCGCCGGGTCGGTCGCCCGTCTCCGCTCCACGCCGTCGGCGGTCAGCGTCGCGTCGGCGGTGACCAGTACCGCCTGTCCCGCCGCGACGAGCGCCAGCCCGGCGCGCTCGTCGGACACCACGACGGTCTCCACCCGCCGGCCCCGGCTGGCCAGCGTGTCGACGAACAGGTCGTGGGCCGCGGGCGCCTCCTCGCGGGGCCGCACGGCGACGGGCAGCTGCCGGGGCACCCCACCGGTCGGCGTCCGGCCGTGCGGGCCGGCGGGGGAGAGCACCCAGCTCGGGAACAGGACCACCGGCCCCGCGGCCAGACCGTGCAGCACCGCCGGATGCCGGATCACCGCGAGGTCCAGCCGGCCCGCCGCGATGTCGGAGAGCAGCGTGGCGGTCGGTGCCGTCAGTACGCCTATGCGGTTCTGTTCCCCCGCGCGTACCGGCGCCGCCGCCACGGCCGCCGCGAGCCCCGCCGGCACCTCCGGCGCCAGCCCGAGCCGGAGCCGACGGCCGTCGGCGTGCTCCCGCGCGCCGATCTCCCGCAGCTCCCCGAGCGCGGCGAGCGCCCTGCGCGCGTGCGGCAGCAGCAGCGCGCCCTCGTCGGTCAGGACCACGCCACGGGTGCGGTCGAACAGCCGCACCCCGAGCAGCGCCTCCAGCCGGCGCAGCCCCTGCGACAGCGGCGGCTGGGTGATCCCCACGCGCTGCGCGGCGGCCCCGAAGTGCTCCTCCTCCGCCAGCGCCACGAAGATTTCCAAGTGCCGTTCCGTCAGCATTCCACTCCTGTGGCGTGCGGTGATATGGCGAGTGAATCGATCGTAGGCCGAGAGCATATTCGACATGGGGAGGGGGGGCCGGGTTCACTTCCTGGCCATGGACACCACACGAGTACGCCCGTCCCGCCGCAGGGTGCTGGCCCTCGGCGCGGGCACGGCAGTGGCCGCCGCGCTCCCCGCCTGCGCGTCGGCATCCGCCCGAACACCGCACGGCAAGGGGCTCTCCGGGCAGCTGAAGCGACTGGAGCAGGAGCACGCCGCGCGGCTGGGGGTGTTCGCCCGCGACCTGGCCACCGGCCGCACGGTGCGGTACCGCGCGGACGAGCGCTTCCCGATGTGCTCGGTGTTCAAGGGCCTCGCCGCCGCTGCCGTCCTGCGCGACCTCGACCACGACGGCGAGTTTCTGGCGCGTCGCATCCACTACTCCAAGAAGTACGTCACGGACGCCGGCTACGCGCCGATCAGCAGCGAGCCCGGGAACATCGCACACGGCATGACCGTCGCCGAACTGTGCTCCGCCGCCGTCAGCCACAGCGACAACGGCGCGGCCAACCTCCTCCTCCGCGAGCTGGGCGGCCCCACGGCCGTCACCCGCTTCTGCCGCTCGCTCGGCGACGGCACGACCCGGCTCGACCGGTGGGAACCGCAGCTGAACTCGGCGGAACCCTGGCGCACGACGGACACGACCACGCCCCGCGCCATCGGCACGACCTACGGCCGCCTCGTCGTCGGCCGCGCCCTCGCCGCCGAGGACCGCAAGCGGCTGACGGGCTGGCTGGTCGCGAACACCACCAACACCAAGCGCTTCCGCGCCGGTCTGCCCGAGGGCTGGACCACGGCGGACAAGACCGGCGGCGGCAGCGAGTACGGCGTCGCCAACGATGTGGGCGTCGCCTGGCCTCCCGGCCGGCCCCCGGTCCTGCTGTCCGTCCTGACCACCACGCACGCACCCGAAGGGCCCTCGGACGACGCGCTGGTCGCGAAGGCCGCCGAGCTGGTGGCGGCGGCGCTGACCTGAGCACGGCCCCGGGGCACGGGATTCCGTATGCTGGCCGCCGCGCTCGCCGAGGAGGGAGTCCATGGAGAAGCCGACGGCCGACACCGGTGCCCCGCACGCACTGCAACGGCGCCTGGGCACGACGGACGCCGTGCTGATCGGCCTCGGGTCGATGCTCGGCGCCGGCATCTTCGCCGCCCTCGCCCCGGCGGCGGCCGCTGCCGGTTCCGGGCTGCTGCTCGGCCTCGCACTGGCCGCGGTGGTGGCGTACTGCAACGCGACCTCCTCGGCGCGGCTGGCCGCCCGCTACCCGGCCTCCGGCGGCACGTACGTGTACGGCCGCGAGCGGCTCGGCGACTTCTGGGGCTACCTCGCCGGCTGGGGATTCGTGGTCGGCAAGACCGCCTCCTGCGCCGCCATGGCGCTCACCGCGGGCGCGTACCTCTGGCCGGGCCACGCACACGCGGTCGCGGTCGCCGCTGTGGTGGTACTGACCGCCGTGAACTACGCCGGGGTGCAGAAATCCGCCCGGCTCACCCGCGCCGTGGTCGCCGTCGTCCTGGCCGTGCTCGCCGCAGTGGTGGCCGCCGTGCTCTTCTCCGGCGAGGCGGACGCCAACCGGCTGGTGCTCGGCGCGGACATCACCGGCGGCGGGCTGCTCCAGGCTGCGGGCCTGCTGTTCTTCGCCTTCGCCGGATACGCGCGCATCGCCACGCTCGGCGAGGAGGTCCGCGAGCCCGCGCGGACCATCCCCCGGGCCGTCCCGATCGCGCTCGGGATCACGCTGGTGGTCTACGCCATGGTCGCCGTCGCCGTTCTCATGGTGCTCGGCCCGGGCGGACTGGCCGGTGCCGCGGCGCCCTTGTCGGACGCCGCGCGGACCGCCGGCGCAGCTTGGCTCGCGCCCGTGGTCCGCGCCGGCGCCGCCGTGGCCGCGCTCGGCTCGCTGCTGGCACTGATCCTCGGGGTGTCGCGCACCACCCTGGCCATGGCCAGGGACCGCCACCTGCCGCACGCCCTGGCCGCCGTCCACCCGCGCTTCAAGGTGCCGCACCGCGCCGAACTCGCGGTCGGCGCGGTCGTGGCCGTCCTCGCCGCGACGGCCGACCTGCGCGGCGCGATCGGCTTCTCCTCGTTCGCGGTGCTGGCGTACTACGCCGTGGCCAACGCCGCGGCGTGGACCCTCACCTCCGCCGAGGGCCGCCCGCCCCGCGTCGTCCCGGCGGCCGGCCTCGCCGGCTGTCTGACCCTGGCCTTCGCCCTGCCCGTGTCCTCCGTCCTGGCGGGCACGGCGGTACTGGCGGCAGGCGCGGCCGTGTACGGCATCCGCCGCACGACTGCCGGACGCCGCGAGCCGTAGCCGGCGGCCGGGCGGCCCGGGCCTACGGCGCGCGCAACGGCCCGGACGTGAGCGGTACTACGGGGATCTCCATCCGTTCGTCCCCGGGTGGCACCATGCGAAGGGTGCGCTCCAGCCACGCCGAGACCGGCAGGGCCGGCGCGCGCAGCATGGTGAGGCCGGCCGGCGCGGTGAGCGACAGGCAGACCACGGCGCGGTCCGCATCGCTACGGGCCGGCCAGATCCGCACGTCGCCCGACCCGCTGGGGCGGAAGAGGCCGTCGATGAGGAGGCTGCGGGCAAAGGTCCAGTGGACGGGGTGGGGAGTGTCGATGTGGAAGGAGAGGCGGACCGCGAACGGGTCCCGCGCGAGGTAGCGCAGCCGGGCGGGGACCGCCACAGGGGAGCGGACCACGTACCGGGGCGCGAGCAGAAGCTCGAATTCCAGCTCGCGTTCCGCCGAGCGGCGGTCTTCCGCTTCATACCGTACGGCGGGGTCGTGCTCAGGCATGTCAAGGGCTCCTCACCCAAGAGAGCGATGTTCCGGCAGTCACTCAACTCGACCTCGCCCGCGGTGAATAGCCTCCTCCTGTCGGCAAGCCGCTTAGATCGCTTAAACCCCTCGGAGGCGTGGTGCGCACGAGGAACGAGTCCTTGGACCGGGCCATTCGTGAAGCCGGTTGCAGTTACGCGGAGTTGGCGCGGGAGGTGCGTACGGTCGCGGCGGAGAGCGGCGTGACAGTACGCACCAACTCCTCCGCCGTGGCGCACTGGGTCGCCGGCACGCGGCCGGCGGACAGCACGGCCGGTCTGATCGCCGAAGCCCTGGCGCGGCGGCTCCAGCGGCCCGTGACACCCGTACAGCTGGGGCTGCGCTCCCCGGAGAGCGGGTCTGCCGACACCGCGTTCGGACTGCACGTCGACCGCGACCCGCTCGACGTCCTGACCGCGCTGGGCCGCGCCGACATCGAGCGGCGCCCCGAAGCGCGTGCCGCGCCGTACAGCGTCGCGGTCGCGTCCCTCGCGCTGGACCTCGACGCCCAGGAGGCGGCGCACGCTTCCGCGGTGCGTCAGGCCGGGACCGCGGGGGAGCCCGAGGTACGCGCCGTGCGGGAGCTGACGGAGCTGTTCACCGCCGTCGACGAACGCCACGGCGGACAGCACGGCCGGTCGGCGCTGGTGCAGTACTTGACCAGTGATGTGGCCGCCCTGTGCCGGGCCCGGTTCCGCACCGAGGAACTGAAGCGGCAGATCCTCTCGGCCGCCGCGTGCGTCGCCTACCTCTCCGGCTGGAAGGCGTACGACGCCGGCGAGCAGGGCCTGGCGCAGCGGTACTACCTCCAGGCGTTCCGGCTCACCCGGGAAGCGGACAACGACCTGCACGGAGCGTTCGTGCTGCGGGTCCTGGCACACCACGGCATGGAGACGGGCCGGGCCGAACACGCGCTGGCGCTCGTCGACGCGGCACTGCACCGGGTCAAGGGACGCACGGACCCGGCCACGGAGGCGCTGTACGTCGCCACCCGGGCCCGCGCGCTGGCGATGGAGGGCAGACGGCGCGAAGCGGTCGCGGAAACCGCCCGCGCGGCCCGGCTCGTGGACGGGGCCGACGAGCGGGAGATGCCGTACTGGGCCGCGCTGTGGGGATCGGCGCAGGCCTGCGTGGGCACCCATACCGCCAAGACGGCCCAGCACATGGGCGCCTACGACATCGCCGAACAGCACTTCAGCCGGGCGGTGTGGAGCCGGACGGGGGCCGACTACCGGCGCATCGCCGCGCTCAGCCTCGCCCACGCCGGGACCATGCAGTGCCGACAAGGACGGGTGGAGCAGGCGTGCGCCACCTGGAGCGAGGCGCTCCGGCTGATGGACGGGGTGCGGTCGGCCCGGGTGCGGTACGTGGTGGCGACGATGAGCCAGGAACTCGGCCCTTACCGGAACCGGCGGCTCGCCGCCGCCCTGGAGCTGGACGAAAAGATCCGTCTCTGGTCGCAGGAGGGACCATGAAGTCCGTCGGGAAGAACGGCCGGCGCGGGCCGGAAAGCAGAACAGCCGCCCTCAACCGGATCACCGCTGCCGGCCTGATCGGCACCGTCATCGAGTTCTACGATTTCACCCTGTACGCCATCGCGGCCGCGCTCGTCCTCGGCCCGGTGTTCTTCCCGCACTTCGCGCCCGCCGCGGGAACCCTGGCGGCCATGGCCACCTTCGCCACCGGCTTCCTGGCCCGACCCGTGGGGTCGGCCGTGTTCGGGTGGATCGGCGACCGGCTGGGACGCCGCGCGATGCTGCTGGGCACGGTACTGACCACGGGCGGCGCCACCCTCGGGGTGGGCCTGCTCCCCGGTTACCAGGAACTGGGGATGGCGGCGCCCGTGTGCCTCGTCGCGCTGCGCCTCCTGCAGGGCGTCGGGATCGGCGGGGAGTGGACGGGGGCCGTCGTCCTCGCGACCGAACACGCACCGGTGAAGCGGCGCGGGCTGTGGGCCTCCTTGCCGCAGACCGGCCCGGCCCTCGGGTTCCTGCTGGCCAACGGCGCAATGCTGGCGCTCTCCGGGACGCTGAGCGCGGAGCAGTTCCGGACCTGGGGCTGGCGGGTGCCCTTCTGGTGCGCGGGCGTGCTGACGCTCGCCGGGTACCTGCTCCGGTCCTCGCTCACCGAGTCCCCCGCGTTCCGGGCGCTCGTCCAGGAGGGCGCCCTGTCCCGTTCCCCCGTCCGCCTCGTGCTCAGGCGGCACCGTGGCCGGGTCCTGCTCGTCGCCGGGGCGGTCACCTGTTCCTACGCCGTCCACTACACGGCGACGACGTGGGCGATCTCCCACGCCACGCGGACCGTGGGCCTGGACCCCACCGGGACGCTGCTGTGCGTCATGGTCGCGATGACGGTGATGGCGGTGGCCACGCCCGTCGCCGCGGTGTGCGGCGACCGTTTCGGCCGCCGCAGGCTCAGCATCATCGGATGCGCCGCCATGGCCGCCTGGACGGTCCCGTACCTGGCGCTCCTGGAGACCGGGAGTCTCATCGCGCTCACGGTGGGCACCACCGTCATGCTGCTCACCTTGATCACCACGCTCGGGGTCCAAGGGGCCTACATCCCCGAGCTGTTCGAGGCTCGCATCCGTACGACGGGCACCGCGCTCTCCTACAACCTCGGCGCCGTACTCGGCGGCGCCCTCACCCCCTTGATCGACAGCTGGCTGTCCGGCCTCTCCCGCACCGGCCTCCCCTGGGTGACCGGCGCCTATGTGATCTGCCTGTGCGCGGCGAGCCTGGCCTGCCTGCTGCGGCTGCCCGATACCCGGGCACCGGACGGAGCCCGGGACGGCCCCGCTCTGCCGGTAGCCGTCTGACGGTTACCGGCAGAGCGGGGCCCGAGCCGCCCGCTTCCTAGCGGCAGCCCGCGGGTGTCGCCTGCGACGCGTCGTGGATCAGCGCTTGGTGGGCGGCCTTGAGCCGCTTCACATCCGGCTTGACCACCTTGCGGTCGTACGTCACCAGGCCGTTCAGCTCGCCCTCGACGTCCGAGATCTGCGTGTAGACGGCGCCGTTGCCGCCCCGGCAGGCCAGCTGGCGCACCTCGGCGAGGCGCTTCAGATAGTCGTCCGTGTACGTCGCCGGGTCGACATCGACGTACGACTGCTGCACCGACCACGCGTGTCCGGGCACGCCGAGCCCGAGGCCGCCGTACTCGCCGCTGATCAGGGCGCGTTTGCCGTCGGGGTGCGGGGGCAGGGCCGGGCTCGGGTAGCCGTGCTCGTCCATGATGTCGCCGGTGCCGCCGTCACGGCCGAGGTTGAGGCCCGACTGGCCGTTGATCAGGCGCGTCGGGTCCCAGGACTTGGCCTGGTCGGCGATCCGGGCCTCGTCGTACTGGCCCCAGCCCTCGTTGAAGGTGACCCACATGATCACCGAGGGGTGGCTGTCGTGCTGGTCGATCATCGTCTTCATCTCCCGCTCGTACTCGGCGCGGGACGCGGCGTCCGGGTTGGTGCCCGCCGTCATGGCCGGCATGTCCTGCCAGACGAGCAGGCCCAGCTTGTCCGCCCAGTAGAACCAGCGGTCGGGCTCGACCTTGATGTGCTTGCGTACGGAGTTGTAGCCCAGCTGCTTGTGCAGCTTCAGGTCGTACGCCAGCGCCTCGTCGGTCGGCGCCGTGTGCAGCCCGTCGGGCCAGAAGCCCTGGTCGAGCGTGGCCATCATGAAGACGGGCTTGCCGTTGAGCACGGTGCGCGGGGTGCCGTCGATCTTCTCCACGGCGATGGAGCGCATCCCGAAGTAGCTGCCGACGCGGTCGCTGCCGACGCTCACCTTCAGGCCGTACAGGAACGGGTCGTCGGGGGACCACAGGTGCGGGTCCTTGATCTTCAGCGTCAGCGGCTCGCCCGTGCGGCCGCTCACCGTCGCCACCCGGCGCTTGCCGTCGTACGCGGTGGCCGTGACCGGCACGCCGTTCCGCACGCCGCGCGGCTGGACCGCGACCGTGCCGTCCGCGACCTTCGGGGTGATCTTCAGCGAGTCGGCGTGGTCGGCCGCGACCGGCTCCATCCACACCGTCTGCCAGATGCCGGACGAGGGGGTGTACCAGATGCCGCTCGGGTCCAGGCGCTGCTTGCCGAGCGGCGGATTCTCGCCGCCCTTCGCGTCGGTCGGGTCGTAGACGCCGACGATCAGCTCCTGGGTCTTGCCGGGCTTGAGCGCGTCGGTGATGTCGGCGCTGAACTTGTCGTAACCGCCCTTGTGCGCGGCCACCTTGGTGCCGTTGACGTACACCTCGGCCTGCCAGTCGACGGCGCCGAAGTTCAGCCGGAGCCGCTTGCCGTCGCCCACCTTCCAGTCGTTCGGGACGGTGAACGTGCGGCGGTACCACATGCGGTCCTCGTGCCGCTCGATGCCCGAGAGCTGCGACTCGACCGGGTACGGCACCAGGATCTTCTCGCCCAGCTTCTTGCCGACGGGCGGCTGCTCGCCGGACTCGGCGGCGGCGAACTGCCAGGAGCCGTTGAGGTTGCGCCAGGCGTCGCGCGTCAGCTGCGGGCGCGGGTACTCGGGGTGGGCGTTCTTCTCGCTCACGTCATCGGCCCACTTGGTGCGCAGCTCGTACGTGGACTTGTTGGCGCCGCTGGACCAGAACCGGCCGATCCGCTCGCCGTCCGCGCGGGCCAGGCCCGCCTCGCCGTCGTAGCGGAGCTCGACGTCACCGCGCGCGGTACCGGTCTTGTTGCCGACGACCGGTTCCTTGAGCCCGACGAGCAGCGCCTTGGGGTCGGACGGGTCCGCCTTCGCGGCGCCCAGCGGCCAGGCGCTGCCGCCGATGACCGCGTCGAGGTGGTCCGTCAGACCGGCCGGCGGTGCGGCCAGTCGCTGCGGGAAGTCCAGCTTGAGCGTGCGGCCGTCGCCGAGGACGGTGGCGGCGGTCGCGCCGTCGTAGTCGAAGCCGTCGGGCAGCCGGAACGCCGACTGCGGGACGGCGGCCTTGTTGCTGCCGGGCGGGGTCCAGCGCAGGTGCAGGTTGGACCCGCCGAAGTGCTCGAAGTACTCGACCTTGATGTCGTAGGCCTTGCCCGCGGTCAGCTCGACCGGCCGGGACGTCTGCTCCTTGTCCCAGTCGTCCACCCAGTGGTCGATGGCGATCTTCCCGTCGACCCACAGGCGGAAGCCGTTGTCGGCGCTGAGGGAGAACGTTGTGGGACCGGTCTTCGCGGGGACGATCTTCCCGGTCCAGCGGACGCTGACAT
This sequence comes from Streptomyces sp. NPDC000151, assembly GCF_040301705.1. NCBI lineage: Bacteria > Bacillati > Actinomycetota > Actinomycetes > Kitasatosporales > Streptomycetaceae > Streptomyces > Streptomyces sp. NPDC000151. The sequence goes on from NZ_JBEPFC010000021.1 coordinate 36,194, forward strand.
CGTCGTTCTGCCCGGTGGCGTAGCCGAGCCGGGGTTCGAGGTTGTCGAAGTCGAGGTCGGGGTCGACTCCGGTGGACTTCAGCTCGTGGAAGTCGAAGGCCCCGGGCGCCGATTGGGTGTAGTACTCGCCCTTGAGGCCGTGGACGGCGTCGGGCTGCGGCTCGTCGGCCGCCGTGGCGGACGGCGCGGCGGCGAGTCCCGCGGCGCCCAGCGTGGCCGCGAGCAGCAGGCCGAGTCTGTCTCTGAACCGTTTGGTGCGCACGGATCCTCCTTGTCGAGGAAGGGTGGCGGCTCGTTGCATCAGTCTGTACAACGTTGGAAGGAACGGCAGTTGGCATGACAGCACGGCTCCCCGATCCTGTCCAGGTGCGGCACAGAAGCCGGGCGGGAGAGTGTCACACCAGCCGGGCGGGGGAGCGCTGCGCGCACCGTCGATACCGAGGAGATCCCTTTGCGAGTGAGCCTGAAAGACGTCGCGGAACGCGCCGGTGTCTCGATCAAGACCGTTTCGAACGTGGTGAACAACTATCAGCACGTCACCCCGGGGATGCGGGCCCGGGTCCAGGCCGCCATCGACGAGCTGGGCTACCGGCCGAACATGACGGCACGACACCTGCGCAAAGGCCGCACGGGCATCCTCGCGCTCGCCGTTCCCGAGCTCGGCAACCCGTACTTCGCGGAGCTCGCGGGCGCCGTCATCGACGTCGCCGCCGAGCACGACCTGACCGTGCTGCTCGACCACACCGGCGGCGATCGCGAGCGGGAGGTCCTGGTCAGCCAGGGTTTCCGGGCCGGCGTCATCGACGGCCTGATCCTCAGCCCGCTGGAGCTCGAAGTGGAGGACCTGCGGGGCCGCGAGGACGACGTCCCGCTGGTGCTGCTCGGCGAGCGCGAGTACGACCTGCCGTACGACCACATCGCGATCGACAATGTCGCGGCGGCGCGCATGGCGGTGCGCCATCTGCTCGGCCGCGGCCGCACCCGCATCGCCTACCTGGGAGCCCGTACCGACTCGGCGAACCGCCCCGCGCACCTGCGGCTCGCGGGCTGGCGGACGGAGCTGGCGGAGGCGGGCGTGCCCGCGCCGGACAGCCTGATCGGCCCGACCGGGGGCTGGGACCGGGGGGACGGGGCCGAGGCGATGGCGCGGATGCTGGATGCCGGTGTGCGGCCCGACGCGGTGTTCGCGTACAACGACCTGGTGGCCATCGGCGCGATGCGGGTGCTGCACGAGCGGGGGCTGCGGGTGCCGTGGGACGTGGCGGTGGTCGGCTTCGACGACATCGCCGAGGGGCGGTTCGGTGCCGTCAGCCTGACCACGGTCTCCCCGGACAAGCGGTCCATCGCCCGGCTGGCCGTCGAGTCGCTGCTGCGCACGCTGGAGAACCGGGCGGACCGGCCCGTGGGGCGGGAGTTGGTCGCGGAGTTCCGGCTGGTGGAGCGGGAGAGCACGCTGGGCCGCCGCTGATCCCGCACCAAGTCGGGGCCGTCGGGCCGTGGTTGCCGAGGCGGGCGAATCGGTGGTGGCGCCCGGCATTTCGTACGCGGAGGGTTGTCAGCGTTCTTTCAACGATGTAAAACCCTCACCTGAGCCACCAGTTGCCTGCACGTTCCGAAGTCCCCGCGAGCGCTCCGCGCGCCGGGGCCGTGCCATTTGGGGACCCCATGAAGCCGACCTCCTCTCTTCGCCGCACCTCCGCGAGAGCCCTGCTCGCCACCGGCCTCATCACGAGCCTCGCGCTCGTCTCCGGCTGCGCCAAGTCCGAGGACGACGCCGCGGCGGACAAGAAGCCCGCCGCGCAGGACGGCTCCGGCGGGGCCGCCGCCGCGTCGGGCACCGGTGCCGGCGGGAAGACCTGCACCCTTGACGCCTTCGGCGGCAAGAAGCTCGACCTCGAGCACGCCACCGTCGGCTTCTCCCAGTCCGAGAAGGAGGCGAACCCCTTCCGGATCGCGGAGACCGCCTCCCTCAAGGCCGAGGCGGCCAAGCGCGGCATCAAGCTGCTCACGGCCAACGGCCAGTCGCAGTTCTCCAAGCAGATCAGCGACGTGCAGGACCTCATCGCCAAGGGCGCGGACCTGCTGGTCATCGCCCCGCTCAACTCCGACGGCTGGGAGCCGGTACTGAGCTCCGCGCGCGCCCGGCACATCCCCATCGTCACCGTCGACCGCAAGATCAACGGCACGGCCTGCAAGGACTACGTCAGCTTCATCGGCTCCGACTTCGTCGAGCAGGGCAAGCGCGCCGCCGACCGGATGATCGAGGCGACCGACGGCAAGGGCGAGATCGCCATCCTGCTCGGCGCCGCGGGCAACAACGTCACCACCGAACGCACCAAGGGATTCGAGCAGCGCCTCAAGGAGAAGGCGCCCGACCTGAAGGTCGTCTTCCAGCAGACCGGCGAATTCTCCCGCGAGAAGGGCCAGTCGGTCACCGAGCAGCTCATCCAGTCCAAGCCCGGCATCGACGGGATCTACGCCGAGAACGACGAGATGGGCCTCGGCGCGGTCAACGCGCTCAAGGGCGCGGGCAAGCAGCCCGGCGACGTCAAGATCGTCACCGTCGACGGCACGCGCAGCGCCGTCCAGGGCATCGTGGACGGCTGGATCGACGGCGTCATCGAGTCCAACCCGCGCTTCGGCCCGCTCGCCTTCCAGACCCTGGACGCCTTCACCAAGGGCGAGAAGGTGCCGCAGGACATCGTCATCAAGGACAGCGCGTACGCGAAGGACAACGCCAAGGCCGACCTCACGAAGGCGTACTGAGGTGCTGTCGGTCACCGGCATCAGCAAGACCTTCCCCGGCGTACGGGCGCTCGACGGCGTCGACTTCACCGCCCGCGCTGGGGAGGTGCACGCCCTCATCGGCGAGAACGGCGCGGGCAAGTCCACCCTCATCAAGGTCCTGACCGGTGTGTACCGGCCGGACCCGGGGGCCGGGACGATGACGTACGACGGCGCGGACGTCGCCTTCGCCACCCCGCTCGAAGCGCAGCACGCGGGCATCTCCACCATCTACCAGGAGGTCAACCTCGTCCCCCTGATGAGCGTGGCCCGCAATCTCTTCCTCGGCCGCGAGCCGCGCGGCCGCCTCGGCCTGATCGACTTCCGCCGGATGCACCGCGCGGCGGACGAGGCGCTGCGCGAACTGGGCGTACGCGTCGACGTCCGCCGCCCGCTGCGCGAACTCGGCGTCGGCGCGCAGCAGATGGTGGCCCTGGCCCGCGCGGTCTCGGTGGACGCGCGCGTCGTCATCATGGACGAGCCGACTTCCTCCCTCGAACCGCGCGAGGTGCGCACCCTGTTCGGCGTGATCCGCATGTTGCGCGAGCGCGGCATCGCCGTCGTCTACGTCAGCCACCGCCTGGAGGAGCTGTACGAGATCTGCGACGCGGTCACCGTGCTGCGCGACGGCAGCGCCGTCCACACGGGCCCCATGACCGGCCTCGACCGGCTGCGGCTGGTCTCCCTGATGCTGGGGCGCGATCCCGGCGAGGTACGCGAGGAGGGCCGTACCGAATTCACCGGCGGCCACCACGCCAAGGACACCGAACCAGTCTTGTCCGCAAGGAACATGACGGTACGTCACCACCTCCGCGGCGTCGGTCTGGACGTACGGCCCGGCGAGGTCGTCGGCCTGGGCGGGCTGCTCGGCTCCGGCCGCAGCGAGACCGCGAAGGCGATCGCCGGCGCGCTGCCCCTGGACTCCGGAACGGTCGTGGTGGCGGGCGCCCCCGTCCGCACCGGCTCCACACCCGCCGCGATCCGCGCCGGCATCAGCCTGCTCCCCGAGGACCGCAAGGCCGAGGGCATCGTGCCGGGCCTGTCGGTGCGGGAGAACATCGCGCTCGCCGCGCTGCCAGGCCTGTCCCGGTTCGGCCTGGTCGACGAGGCCCGCATCGACCGGATCGTCGACACCTTCGTCCAGCGGCTGCGCATCAAGGCGGCGGGGCCGCACCAGAAGGTGGGCGAACTCTCCGGCGGCAACCAGCAGAAGGTGCTGCTCGCCCGCTGGCTCGCCATGCACCCGAAGGTACTGCTGCTCGACGAGCCGACCCGCGGCATCGACGTCGGCGCCAAGGCCGAGGTGCAACGGCTCATCGACGAGCTCGCCGCCGACGGCCTGGGCGTCCTGCTGATCTCCTCCGACATGGAGGAGCTGATCGAGGGCTCGGACCGGATCGTCGTCCTCAAGGACGGCGCCGTCGTCGAGGAGCTGACCGGCGACGCCGTCACCGCAGACCGCCTGATGCGCGCCATCGCGACCGCACCCGCGGGAGGCCCCGCATGACCGCACTGTCCCTGGGCCGGGCCACCGCCGACCGCGACCGGCTCCGCAGCCTCCTCCAGAACTACGGCGTCTACGCGGGCGTCGCCGCACTCCTCCTCGTGAACATCCTCTTCACCCCGCACTTCCTCTCCGCCGAGAACTTCCGCACCCAGGCCGTGCAGGTCGCGCCCGTCCTGATCGTCGCGCTCGGCATGGCGCTGGCCATCGGCACCGAGGGCGTCGACCTGTCCGTCGGCTCAGTGATGGCCCTGGCCACCTCACTCGTCTCGCTCTACCTCGGGTACGGGCCGTGGATCGCGCTGCTCGTCGCGGTGGTCGGCGGCATCGTCGTCGGCCTCGCGAACGGCTCGCTCATCGCCTTCGTCGGGGTGCAGCCGATCGTCGCCACCCTCGCGCTGATGGTCGCCGGACGCGGCCTCGCACTCGTCCTGCTGCCCCAGCTCAAGCAGGTGCACGACCCCGGCATGGCGGCCCTCGGCTCCGGTGCCGTACTCGGCGTCCCGTATCTCGTCCTGATCGCGGCGGGCCTCGCGCTGCTCACCGCCTTCGTCGTCCGCCGCACGACCTTCGGCCGGCAGCTGCTCGCCATCGGGGACAGCCGCCCGGCCGCGCGCCTGGCGGGCCTGCCGGTACGCCGCGTACTGATCCTCGTCTACGCCGCCTCCGGGGCGCTCGCCGCGATCGCGGGCGTGCTGGCCACGGCGCGGCTCACCGCCAGCGACCCCACCTCGCTCGGCACCCTGATGGAGCTGTCCGCGATCACCGCCGTGGTCGTCGGCGGTACTCCGCTCAGCGGCGGCCGCGTGCGCATCGGCGGCACCGTTGCCGGCGCCGTCCTGATCCAGCTGCTGACCGCCACACTCATCAAGCACGACCTGCCGCCGTCATGGACCCAGATCGCCCAGGCCGCGGTGATCGTTCTCGCGGTCTACGCGGCCAGGGAACGGGGGAAGCGATGACCACCGCCGATGTCCGCGATCCGGTGCCGGTGCCGCCTGTTGCCGGGGCCGAGGAGGCGGCGGTCGACGCGCCGCGGCCCGCCGAGCGGCTCAGCGCGCTCGCCCAGCAGCACGGCGCGCTGGTCACCCTCGTACTCGCCGTGATCGTCGCGGCGCTCACCTTCGAACCCTTCCTGACGGCCGACAACGTCCAGAACATGGCGCTGTCGTCCGCGTTCCTGGCGGTCGTGGCGCTCGGCATGACGTTCGTGATCGTCACCGGTGGCATCGACCTGTCGGTGGGCTCGCTGTTCGCGCTCGGCGGCGTGCTCGCGGCGTGGGGATCGCGGTACGGGACGGCCGTGGCGCTGCTGCTCCCGCTCGCCGTCTGCGGCCTCATCGGCCTGCTCAACGGGGTGCTGATCGCCCGGTCCCGGCTCGCCCCGTTCATCGTGACACTCGCCGCGATGCTCGGCGCGCGCGGCCTGCTGCTCGCCGTCACGGACGAGGGATCGCAGACGTACCTCGTCGACAAGGGCACGTTCTTCGCGACGCTCGGCCAGGGCAGGCTGCTCGGGGTCGGCGTGCCCGTGTGGATCGCGCTGGTGCTGTTCGCGGCCGGCGCGCTGGTGCTCCGCCGCACCCGCTTCGGCCAGTACGTCTACGCGGTCGGCGGCAACGAGGACGCCGCGGCGCTGATGGGTGCGCCGGTCGACCGTACGAAGATCATCGTGTACACGCTGTCCGGCCTGTGCGCCGGGCTCGCCGGGGCGCTCAACGCGGCCTGGCTGGTCTCCGGCGTCACCATCCTCGGCTCCGGCATGGAGCTGGAGGCGATCTCCGCCGTCGTCATCGGCGGCACGCTGCTGACCGGCGGCTCCGGCTTCCTCAGCGGCTCGCTGGTGGGCGTCCTCCTGCTGAAGGTCATCCAGAACGTCATCAACCAGATCGGCTCCCTCGACTCCGCCTATCAGCAGGTGGTCAGCGGCGCGTTCCTCGCGGTGGTCGTGATCGCCCAGACGTGGCTGGGGCGGCGGGGGCGGCGGACCTGAACGAGCAGCCGGGCCTCAGTCCTTGGGCTCCGTCCGGCCCAGGAGCTGGACCAGCGTGCGGAAGGCGGCCGGCATGTCCACGGCCGCGGGGTCCAGCAGCCACTGGAACTGCAGGCCGTCCATCACCGCGATGAGCAGCGGCGCCGCCTCCTCCGGCGTACGGCCGCCGGGGAGCCGGTCGCCGAACTCGGCCCGCAGCGTGGCGGCCGCCGACTCGCGCACCGTCGCATAGCGGTGGGCGAAGAACTCCCGCGCCGGGTGGTCCTCCCCGGTCACGCTCTCGCCGAGCAGGGCGGAGAAGGTCTGCACGATGCCCGGGCGCATGGCGTTGTACTCGACGAGCGAGGCGTACAGGTCCAGCGGCCAGGGCTCGCCGCGCCGCGGGGAGCCGCCGCCGGTGTCCCACGCGTCCCGCGCCTCCAGCACGGCGACGAGCAGCGCCTCCTTGGTGGGGAAGTGGTGCAGCAGGCCCTGCTGGGTGATGCCGACCCGTTCGGCGACCGCGCTCAGCGAGGCGCCTCGGTAACCGCGCTCGGCGATCACCTCCAGCGCCGCCCGGAGGATCTCCGCGCGGCGGTCCTCGCCGCGCACGGCCCACCCGCGCCGCGCTTCCCGTTCCTTCGCCACGGACCGTTCGTTCGCTGCCACGGGCCCGAGCCTAATCGACGAAACGGTCCGGACCCCTGAAGGTAACGAAGACATTACAAAGCCTACCGCTCACCAGGTGGCTGGGACACGATGCTGCGAACCGCAGGGAGCCCGCCGTCTCGTGGCGTGATTCCTCCCTGCCTTCGAGCCGCTTTCTTCACCTCAATGAGGAGGTACGGCAGTGGATCAGGCAGCTGTCCCCGCTCCAGCCACCACGCCTGCCGAGCCCGCGAGCACCGACCCGGACGCGGAAAGAGCCCCGCGGGGCTTCGTACTCCGCCTGGGCCTCGCCAACTTCGGCCTCTACAGCGCCCTGTTGACGCCCGTCATCGTCACCATGGCGCTGCGCGTCGCGGACATCGCGCCCCGCGACAAGGAATCGGTACTGGGCCTCGTGCTCGGCGTCGGCGCCGTCTTGGCGGTGATCGCCAATCCGCTCTTCGGCAGGCTCTCGGACCGCACCCGCTCCCGCTTCGGGCGCCGCCGGCCCTGGCTCGTCGGCGGACTCGTCGGCGGCCTGCTGGGCCTGACGGTGATCGCCTTCGTGCCCTCCGTCCCCGCCCTCGTCATCGGCTGGGCCGTCGTCCAGACCTCCTTCAACGCCGTGTACGCGGCCCTCATGGCGACCATCCCGGACCAGGTGCCCGAAGCCGCCCGGGGCAGCGCCTCCGGGGCCATCGGCACCGGCCTCACCGCCGCCGTACTGGCCGGCTCGGGCATCGCCGCGCTCAGCACCGACGCGCGGGTGATGTTCCTGCTGCCGGCCGTGCTGACCGTCGCCCTGGTCGGCTGGTTCGTGCTCACGCTGGACGACCGCGCGCCGGCCGGGCCGCCCGAGCCGTTCTCCGTGCGGGAGTTCCTCGGCAGCTTCGTGTTCGACCCGCGCCGCAGCCCGGACTTCGGCTGGGCCTGGCTCACCAAGTTCCTGGTCATGTTCGGCTCCGTCGCGCCGATGACCTACCTGGCCTACTACCTGCCCTTCCGGATGGGCGTGAGCGCCGCCGCCACGGCGGGCACCGTGGCCGTACTGGTCGCCGCCGGCTACGCCGTCCAGTCCGTCACGGCCGCGGCCGGCGGCCGGCTCTCCGACCGCTTCGGCCGCCGCAAGCCCTTCGTCGTCGCCTCCGGGCTCATCGTCGCCGCCGGCCTCGCGCTGCTGGCCCTCGCCCCGGACCTCACCTGGATCGTCGTCGCCCAGTTCGTCATGAGCGTCGGCGGCGGCCTTTTCTACGCCGTCGACATGGCGCTGATCACCCACGTCCTGCCCGACCCCGACAACCCCGCCAAGGACCTCGGCATCGTCAACATCGCCAACGCGCTGCCGCAGTCCCTGATGCCGATGATCGCGCCGTTCGTGCTGGCGATCGGCGGGGGAGGGAACTACCCCCTGCTGTTCGGCGTGGCCGCGGCCGCCGCGCTGATCGGTTCGGTACTCGTCACCCGTATCAAGGGCGCGCGATGAGCCGGCCCGCGCCCGTCGCACCATCCCTTCGCACCAAGGAGTCACGCATGACCCCGTACGACACGACCATCGAGGACGCGCTCGGCAAGCTGGACCTCGACGCCAAGACCCGGCTGCTGGCCGGCCGCAGCATGTGGGCGCTGCCCGCGCTCCCGGAGATCGGGCTGCGGTCCCTGGTCATGTCCGACGGCCCGGTCGGCGTGCGCGGCGTGCGCTGGACCGCCGACGACCCCTCCGTCGCCCTGCCCAGCCCCACCGCGCTCGCCGCGACCTGGGACCCGGCCCTCGCCCGCCGCGCCGGGCACCTGCTCGCCCAGGAGGCCCGCCGCAAGGGCGTGCACGTCCTCCTCGCCCCGACCGTCAACCTGCACCGCTCCCCGCTCGGCGGCCGCCACTTCGAGTGCTACTCGGAGGACCCGCACCTCACCGGCGCGATCGGCACCGGATACGTCACCGGCGTACAGGAGGGCGGCGTCGGCACCACCGTGAAGCACTTCGTCGCCAACGACGCCGAGACCGAGCGCTTCACCGTCAACAACACCGTCGCCCCGCGGCCGCTGCGCGAGCTGTACCTCGCGCCGTTCGAGACGATCGTCAAGAACGCCCACCCCTGGGGCATCATGGCCGCCTACAACTCCGTCAACGGCCCCACCATGACCGAACACCGCTACCTCCAGAACGAGGTGCTGCGCGGCGAGTGGGGCTTCGACGGCTTCATCGTCTCCGACTGGATGGCCGCCAGGTCCACCAAGGGCGCCATCGAAGGCGGCCTCGACGTGGCCATGCCAGGGCCGAAGACCGTGTACGGCAGCGCGCTCGCCGCCGCCGTCCGCGCGGGCGAGGTGGCCGAGTCCCTCGTCGACGACGCGGTACGCAACGTCCTGCGGCTCGCCGCCCGCGTCGGCATCCTCGACGGCGCGCCGCCCGCCGTCGCCCCCGCCGACCTCCCGGCCCAGGTCGACGGCGCGGCACTGGCCCGCGAGATCGCCCGCCGCGCCTTCGTCCTCGTACGCAACGAGAACCGCACCCTGCCCCTCGGCGGGCCCGCGCAGGCCGGCACCGTCGCCCTCATCGGCGCCGCGGCCCGCGACGCCCGCGTCCTCGGCGGCGGCTCCGCGCAGGTCTTCCCCGACCACATCGTCTCCCCGCTGGACGGCCTGCGCGCCGCCCTCCCCGAAGGCGACCTCACCTACTGCGTCGGCGCCGACCCGAGCGATGAACTCGCCGCTGCAGGACAGGGGTTCACGCTGCGGGCGGTCTGCCGGGACCGGCACGGGCGGGTACTGGGGGAGACCTCGCTGCCCAGCGGCGCGGTCCAGTGGCACGGCGACGACCTGCCCGCGGGCGTCACCCACGAAGAGCTGCACACCGTCGAGATCGCCGGCACCTTCACCCCGCGCGAGAGCGGCGCGCACTGCTTCGGCACCAAGGGCATCGGCGGCTTCCGGCTCACCGTCGGCGACCGCGTGCTCCACGAGGACGTCCAGACCCCCGACCACGACGACCCGTTCGAGGCGTTCTTCGGCGCGCCCGTGGAACGCGGCCAGGTGGAACTCACCGCGGGGCAGCCGGTCGAGGTCGGCCTTCTGCACACCGTGCCCGACCTCCCGGACGCGCCGATCCAGGCCGTCGGCTTCGCCCTCGTCCACCGCGAGCCCCGGCGCGACGCCGAGGAGCTCATCGAGGAGGCCGTGGCCGCCGCGCGCACGGCCGGCACCGCGGTCGTCGTGGTCGCCACCACCGAGCGTGTGGAGAGCGAGGGCTTCGACCGTACGGACCTCCGGCTCCCCGGCCACCAGGACGAATTGGTCCGGCGGGTCGCCGCCGCCAACCCCCGAACCGTCGTGATCGTCAACTCCGGCTCCCCGGTGGAGCTGCCGTGGCGGAACGACGTGGCCGCGGTGTTGCTCAGCTGGTTCCCCGGCCAGGAGGCCGGCGCGGCCCTCGCGGACGTCCTCCTCGGCGCCGAGGAGCCGGGCGGCCGGCTGCCCACCACCTGGCCCGCCCGACTGGCCGATGCCCCCGTCACCCGCGTCACCCCAAAGGATGGCGAACTCCCCTACTCCGAGGGCGTCTTCATCGGCTACCGCGCCTGGCAGCAAGCAGCCGCCGAGCCCGCGTACTGCTTCGGACACGGCCTCGGCTACACCGACTGGGAGTACGAGACGGCCACCTACGCCCCCGCCGCTGACGGGGACCGACTGGGCACCCTCACCGTACGCGTGCGCAACACCGGTGAGCGCCCCGGCCGCGAGGTGATCCAGGTCTACCTCGCCACCCCGGACACCGACACCGACACCGACACCGACACCGACACCGACACCGACGCTGACACCGACACCGTCGACCGCCCGGCTCGCCGCCTCGCCGGCTTCGCCTCCGTCTCCGCGGCCCCCGGCGAGACGGCCGAAGTCCGCATCCCCGTCCCCCGCCGCGCCGCCGAGATCTGGGACGAGCAGGCACAGGACTGGCGGCTGCTCCCCGGCATATACACCGCCGAAACCGGCCGCTCCCTGACCGACGTACGACTGAGGACCGAGGTGCCGGCTGGGGGCAGCCGGTAGTCAGTAGCCAAGAGCCGGTCAGCCGTCCTGACCTCCGAGGCCGCTACCCTCCGACGCTCAGTTGAATGCAGCAACCAAATTAATTATGGTTGCGTTGGCCAACTAGGGCCGGAGGGGGCGGCAAGAGGAAGGTCATGAGGACGACAACGGCATCAACTGCATCGACAGCGTCCGAGGGTGTGCAGTCCGGCGGGGCCCGGCACGGGGGACACGGTGCGCACGCCGCGGCCATGTCTCATCGGCAGATCATGGAGGCGCTTTCCGGGCTCATGCTCGGGATGTTCGTTGCGGTGCTGTCCTCCACCATCGTCTCCTCGGCGCTGCCGACCATCCTCGCCGACGTCGGCGGCGGGCAGAGCGCGTACACCTGGGTCGTCACGGCGGCCCTGCTCTCGGTGACGGCGACCACCCCGTTGTGGGGCAAGATGTCGGACCTGGTGAGCAAGAAGCTCCTGGTCCAGTTCGCGCTGTTGCTCTACATCGTCGCTTCGATCGTCGCGGGCTTCTCGCAGAACGCCGGGATGCTGATCGCCTGCCGCGTGGTGCAGGGCATCGGCGCGGGCGGGCTGTCCGCGCTCTCGCAGGTGATCATGGCGGCCATGGTGTCGCCGCGCGAGCGGGGCCGGTACAGCGGCTACCTCGGTGCGACGTACGCCGTCGGTACCGTGTCCGGCCCGCTGATCGGCGGTGTCATCACCGACACCAGCTGGCTCGGCTGGCGCTGGTGCTTCTACGCGGTCGTGCCCTTCGCCGTGATCGCGATGGTCGTGCTGCAGAAGACCATTCACCTGCCGGTGGTCAAGCGCCAGGTGAAGGCCGACTGGCTGGGCGCCTTCTTCGTCACCGCCGCGGTCTGCCTGCTGATGGTGTGGGTCACGCTGGCCGGCGACGCGTACGACTGGCTGTCCTGGCAGAGCTGTGTGATGGTGCCCGGAGCGGTGCTACTGGGCCTGATCTTCCTGTTCGTCGAGACCCGCGCGAGCGAACCGATCATCCCGCTGCGCCTGTTCCGCAACGCGACCATCACACTCACCTCCCTCGCCAGCGTCTTCGTCGGTGTCGCCATGTTCGCCGGCACCGTCTTCCTCAGCCAGTACTTCCAGCTCTCCCGCGGCAAGACGCCGACCATGTCGGGCGTCTCGACCATCCCGATGGTGGCGGGACTGCTGGTCGCCTCGATGGGCTCGGGCCGGATCATCACCCGCACCGGACGCTGGAAGATATTCCTCGTCGGCGGCGGGCTCTTCCTGACCGGCGGCGCGGCCACGCTGAGCCTGATGCGGTACGACACCCCGTACTGGCAGGTCGTCGTCTACATGACCGTACTCGGCATCGGCATCGGCCTGATGCAACAGAACCTGGTGCTCGCGGTGCAGAACCAGGTCGCCCCCAAGGACCTGGGCGCGGCCAGCTCACTCGTCACGTTCTTCCGCACCCTCGGCGGCGCCATCGGCGTCTCCGCCCTGGGCGCCGCGCTCTCCACGCGGATCGGCCAGTACATGAAGGACGGCTTCGCCTCGCTCGGCATACCGATGCCGCACGCGGGCGGGGGCGACATCCCCGACCTGAAGACACTGCCGCCCACCGTGCGCGGGGTCGTCGAGAGCAGTTACGGGCACGGCATCGCCGATGTCTTCCTGTACGCCGCTCCGTTCGCCTGCATGGCATTTTTGCTGGCGCTCTGCATCAGGGAGGTGCCGCTGAAGACGGCCAACTCCTTGCAGGAGGCCGCGGGCACGGAGGGCCACATCGGTACTGGAGGGAGCAGGGTTCATGGCTTTGTGCGGGATGCCGAAGGGGGAGCGGTCGGTAGCGCGACCGTCACCCTGATTTCCCCGCAGGGGCGGCAGTTGGGGCGTATGCCGGTGGGGCCGGACGGTGGGTACGACTTGGCCGTACCCGTCGCCGGCAGCTATGTGCTGATCGCCACTGCCGACGGGCGCCGGCCGCAGGCGTCCACCGTGCTCGTCGGTGACGGGCCGCTCGGCCATGACGTCCAGCTCTCCGGCGCCGCCGGCCCGGCCGCCGGTACGCACGTCCGGGGAGCGGTCAGGGCCGGCGCCGACCACGGCCCGCTGGCCGGCGCGCGGGTCACGCTGGTCGACGCGGCAGGCGATGTCGCGGGCACCGCGACCACCGGCAGCGACGGCCACTACGCCTTCAACGGCCTGACCCCCGGCGAGTACACGCTGATAGCCGGCGGATACCCACCGGCCGCCGACCCGCTGACCGTGAATGGACACGGAGTGATCAGCCACGATGTGGACCTCGGCCACGAGTGAACCGATGAAGACCGCCGGCGCTGCCTCACGGCGCCAGTGACCACTTCTGGTTGGCGCTGCCCGTGCAGGTCCAGAGTTGTGTCGGCGTGCCGTCCGCCGGGTTGCCGCCGACGACGTCGAGGCATTTGTCGGCGGGCAGGTTGACCACGTCGTGGGTGGCAGCGTTGTACGACCAGCGCTGCGCACCCGTGCCGTTGCAGTCCCACAGTTGTACGCGCGTGCCGTTCGCCGTGCCCGCCGAGGCGGCGTCGAGGCACTTGCCGAGCGCCCGGATGGTGCCGTCGGTGCCCACCGTCCAGCGTTGTGCCGCGTTCCCGTTGCAGTTCGCGAGCTGCACGGGCGTGCCGTTGGCGGTGTTGGCGCCGGCCACGTCCAGACACTTGCCGCCCGGCCCGCGGAGAGTACCGGCGCTGCCGGCCGTGTCCGAGGTGGTGACGCGGACGTGGTCGACGACGAGCTGCTGCGGGAAGGCGGTCGAGCCGTCGGGGTCGCCGGGCCAGTAGCCGCCGACGGCCAGGTTGAGGATGAGGAAGAAGGGCTTGTTGAACACCCAGGTCTTGCCGCCGAGATCGGCGGGCGTGCGGCGCTGGTAGACGGTGCCGTCCACGGACCAGGTGATCGAGTCCGGCGCCCAGTCGATGGCGAAGGTGTGGAAGGCGTCGGCGAAGACCTGCCCGTTCGGGAGGGAGTACGGCGCGCCGATGCCGCCGCTGCCCGAGTAACCGGGGCCGTGGAGCGTGCCGTGCACCGTACCCGGCTCGAAGCCGACGTTCTCCATGACGTCGATCTCGCCGCTGTTCGGCCAGCCGACCTGGCCGATGTCGTTGCCGAGCATCCAGAACGCCGGCCACATGCCCTGGCCGCGCGGCACCTTCATCCGGGCCTCGACGTGGCCGTAGGTGGAGGTGAAGCGGCCCGAGGTGTTCAGCCGGGCCGAGGTGTACTCGCAACGCCCGTACCAGCACTGGTAGTTGGCGGGGTTTTCGCGGCGTGCGGTGATGACCAGCTGGCCCTGGCCGTTCAGCGCGGCGTTGGCGTTGCCCGCCGTGTAGTACTGCCGCTCGTGGTTGTTGACGTTGTCGCCGGCCTCGGTCTGCCACTTGCCGCCGTCGACCGCCGACCCGGCGGGGCCGTCGAAGGTGTCCTCGAAGGTGGCGGCGAGTATCGACGCGTTGGGTGCGTCCGGTGGGGGCGCCGCGGCGGCGGAACCGGGGGCCCAGCTCAGTGCGGCGGTGAGTGCCGCGGTGGCCAGGGAGATGCCGCGGAGAGGGCGCCGGCGCTTCCCTGGGGACACGTTGAAGGACATGCGAAGGGACATGTGACCCGCCTCGATTGGTCCGGACCTGCCTTCAGGAAGTGAAGCGGTGCTGACGCGTCCCTGTCAATACTTGGGTGAGAGCGCTCTCGGGGAAGGACTCGCGGCGCTGGTCCCACCAGAAAAGCCGGTCTCCTCAGTAAAGTGGCGGCACGGCGAGCCAGGGGAGCGGAAGCATGGCACAGCGCATCGGACGGTTCCTCGCCCTTCTCACGGGTGTGCTGCTGTTGGTCGGCTGCGGGGAGTCCGTCGCGTCCGGGAACGACTTCGGGGATGCGTCCAAAGAGGTGAGTCTCAGCGTCAGCGGTGGGATCGCGGGGGTCCGGCGTGGCATCGAGGTACGGCCCGACGGGTCGGTGCTGCTCACCGACTGGAAGGGCAGCCATCCGGGCCGTGACCTGACGGGAGCCGAGCGCGAGAAGCTCGGCTCCCTGCTTGGCGCCGTCGACTTCGCTGCCCTTCCCTCCCGCAGCGTCTCCGAGGGCTCCGCTGACCGCTTCGAGTACCGACTGGTGCACGACGGCCACACCCTGGTCACCGACCGCAGCACCGGCCTGGGGCCGGCCGATGACCTCATCGACCACCTGGAGAGCTGCATGAAGGCGCGTCAGCTGCGCGGGATGGGAGCCCTCCGGCAAGCACCGGTGCGTTTCTGACCCGTGCTACGGGCGCGGTTACTTGAGCGCGTACATGCGGATCGCCACCGTGTCCTCCCCCTCGGGGCGGGCGAGGCCCACGAAGACCGTCTCGGCGAGCCAGCGGTGCTCCGGTGCGTCGGTGCGGAAGACGGGGGAGGTGCGGTAGTAGTGCCCGGAGTGTGTGACCTGGAGGCCGTCGTCGTACTGGTCGGGGCTGTCGGGGGCGGGGTGGTAGTAACCGCGGTTCACGATGTCGATGACGGCGCCGTCCTCGGCCTGGATCAGATAGCGCGCGTCGAGCTGGCAGATCTCGCCGCGGGTGCTGCTCCAGTCGCCGCCGCCCGCGAGGACCTTGCCGCGCAGCAGGGGGCCGTCCACGGTGCCGCCGACGATCGGGGTGAATTCGGTGACTTCGCCGTCGCCGTGGCCGATGTGCAGGGACGCGTTGAGGTGCGCGCGGATCTCGAACGCGTAAGTCAGAGCGGGAGAGAAGGACATTGCGTAACTCCGGTGGTGTAGAGGGGCGTTGGGGTGCGGTCGCGGAGAGTCAGGCCGTGGCGCGGCGCTTCGGTTTCCAGCCCTGGCGGGGTACCGAGTCGATCAGCTCGCGGGTGTACGCGTGCTGGGGCCGTTCGAGTACGGAGACCGTGGGACCCCGTTCGACGATCCGGCCGCGGTGCATGACCGCGATCTCGTCGCAGAGGTGCTGGACGAGGCCGAGGTCGTGGGTGATGAAGAGGTAGGCGATGCCGGACCGTTCGCGGAGCTCCGCCAGCAGGGAGATGATCTGCGCCTGTACGGAGACGTCCAGCGCGGCGACCGCCTCGTCGAGTACCAGGACGCGCGGCTGGACGGCCACGGCGCGGGCGATGGCGACGCGTTGCCGCTGTCCGCCGGACAGGGCGCGGGGCAGGGAGCGGGCCTGCCGCGGGCCGAGCCCGACCTGGTCGAGCAGCTCGGCCGTACGCCGGGTGAGCGCACGTCCGGTGAGGTCGGTGTGGAGCGCCAGTACCTCGCCGATGCAGTCGTCGACGCGCTGGTGCCGGTCCAGTGAGGCGTACGGGTCCTGGAAGACCATCTGGACATCGCGGGCGAAGCGCCGGCGCTCGGCGGCGCGGGCCCGGCGGCCGGGCAGGCCGTGACCGTTCCACCGGAGGGTGCCGGTGGTCGGCACGTCGAGCCCGGCGATCATGCGGGCGGTGGTGGTCTTGCCCGATCCCGACTCGCCGACCACGGCCAGTGCGGCACCGGCGGGAAGAGTCAGGCTGACGTCGTCGACGGCGAGGAAGTCACCGAAGGCCTTGCGGAGACCTACTGCCTCCAGGGCGGGCGGCACGGCGGTGTCAGGCATGGTACGCGCTCCTGTCCGTGTCGCTTGTGTCGTCCGGCTGGGCGTGCGGCAGATGAGGGAAGTGGCAGGCGGTGCGGCCGTCGCCGGTGGGTTCCAGCGGCGGGCGCTCGGCAGCGCAGATGTCCTGGACGGCCGGGCAGCGGGGCGCGAAGGCGCAGCCGGGGCCGGCCTCGGACGCCGACAGGGGCCTGCCCCCGATCGCCCGCAGCGGCTGCGCACCGGCTCCGAGGTCGGGCCGGGAGGCCAGCAGGGCGCGGGTGTACGGATGGCAGGAGCCCTCGTACAGCCGTCCGGCCGGCAGCACTTCGACCACCGAGCCGGCGTACATGACCGCGATGCTGTCGCAGACGGCCGAGGCCAGGGCGAGGTCGTGGGTGATGAAGAGCAGCGCGAGCCCCCGCCGCACGCGGGCCTCGTCGATGACGGCCATCACCTCGGCCTGCGTGGTGACGTCCAGCGCGGTGGTGGGCTCGTCCGCGAGCAGCAGCCGGGGCTCGCCGAGCAGGGCCGCCGCGATCATCACGCGTTGCAGCAGCCCGCCGGAGAGCTCGGCCGGGCGCTGCCGCAGCCGCCGCGGCGCATCGGCGATCCCCACCTCGCGCAGCAGCTCCGTGCCTCGGGCCTCGGCCGCCCTGCGGCGCACGCCGCGCGTGGTGATCAGACCTTCGGTGAGGAAGTCGCCGATCGTGCGCAGGGGATTGATGTGCGCCCGGGGGTCCTGGAAGATCATCGCCACGTCGCGGCTGCGCAGCGTACGCAGCGCGGCCGGATCCATGGCGGCGATCGAGGCGCCCTCGAAGCGGACCTCGCCGCTGAGGCGCGCGCCCGGAGGCAGCAGGCGCAACACCGAGCGCGCGGTGAGCGACTTGCCGGAGCCGGACTCGCCGACCAGCCCCACGGCGCCGCCGGCCGGGACGGTCAGGTCCACCCGGTGGATGACGGCGCGGTGCCCGCCCTGGACAGGGAGGGTGATGTGCAGGCCGTCGAACCGCAGCAGGGGTGGCACGGTGGTGGGGTTCATCGGTCCGCTCCCGAGAGCCGGCGGGACAGGCCGCTGCCGAGCAGATTGCAGGCGACGACGAAGACGACGATGACCAGGCCGGCGCAGAGGGACTGCTCGGGCTGTCCGGCGACGATGTCCGGGGCGCCGTTCGCCACCATCAGGCCCCATTCGGCGGTGGGCGGCTGGGTGCCGAGCCCGATGAAGGAGAAGGCCGCCACGTCGAGCATCGTGTAGCCGAAGGAGGTGGTCGCCTGCACCAGGACGAGGGGCAGCAGGTTGGGCAGGAGATGTCGCAGGCAGCTCCGCCGGCCGGACATGCCGAGCATGGTCAGCGCCGATACGTACGGCAGTGCGCGCTCGCGCAGCGCCGCACCGCGTACGACGCGGGCGATGTACGGCAGGTAGGCGAGGGAGAGGGTGGCCACGGCGATGTCCAGGCCGGCCCCGAAGACCGCGGCGCCGACCACGGCCAGTACGAGGCCGGGGAAGCCGAAGACGAGGTCGAGGAAGCCGGCGACGACCCGGTCGTACCAGCCGCCGAGCCAGGCCGCCGACACCGCGAGCGCGGTGCCCACCGTGCCCGCGAGCACGGTGACGAGGGCCGGCGCGAGCAGGCTGGGCCGCGCCCCGTACAGCAGCCGGGACAGGATGTCGCGCCCGGTGTTGTCCGTACCGAGCCAGTGCGCCGCCGAACCGCCTTGCGAGACGGCCATGGGGTCCACGGCGTTGGGATCGTACGGCGCGAGGAGCGGCGCGAACACGGCGGCCAGGATGATGAGGGCGATGACGGTTCCGGCGGCGATCAGTGTCCCTCGACCGCGGGCGAGGGCACGGACGCGGGCGCGGCCGAGCGACAGCCGGCCGTCGGCCTCGGCGGCCAACTGATAAGTACTCACTGGCTTCCTCCCGGCCTCAACTGTCTTTCTTCGAGCCTCACTGGCTTCCTCCCAGCGGAACGCGGTGGTCGAGGGCGGCGGTGAGCACGTCCACCACGGTGTTGATCAGGGCGAACGCCACCACCGTCAGCAGCGCCACGGCCTGCACCACGGCCAGGTCCTGCTTCGCGGCGCTCTGGATCAGCAGCGCGCCGACGCCATTGAGGCCGAATGCCTGTTCCACGATCGAGGAGCCGGCGATCAAGCCCGCGACGGCCACCCCGGAGACCGAGGCGATCGGCGCGGAGGCGTTCCGCAGGATGTGCTTGCGGATGAGGAAGCGCTCCCCGATGCCGCGGCTGCGCGCTGTCTGGACGTGTTCGGAGGCCAGTTCGGCGCGGACCGCGGAGCGGGACACCTGCGCGACGTACGCGAGCCACGAGGCGGCGAGCGCCAGGGCGGGCAGGGTGAGGTGCTCCAGCCGGCCGGCGAGGCCGACGCCGGTTCCGTAGGCCGGGAACCAGCCGAGACGCACCGCCAGTACCCAGGTCAGCAGCACGGACATGACGAAGACGGGGACCGCCATGAGGGTGGTGGAGACCACCGTCACGGCCGTGTCGACCCACCTGCCGCGCAGGGCGGCGACGGTGCCCAGGGTGACGCCGAGGACGACGATGAGCACGGCGGCGTAGCCGATGAGGAACAGGGTGTTGCCGACCCGGTCGGCCAGCAGGTGGGTGACGGAGTCCTGGTAGCTGAGCGACTGGCCGGCGTCGCCGTGCACCATGCCGGTCAGCCAGCGCCAGTAGCTCTCCAGGAACGGGTCGTCCAGGTGGTACTGGCGGTGGATCTCGGCGAGCAGTCCGGGGCCGGGCTCCTTGCCGCCGCCGGCCAGCAGGGTCGCGGGGTCGCCGGGGGAGAGGAACAGCGCGCCGTAGATGGCGATGCTCGCGATCAACAGGGTCACCGCCAGTGTGGCCGCGCGGCGGACGACGAAGCGGGCGATCACGAGGCGTCCTTGCCGGTGCCGCCGAGGTAGGCCGCCCAGGGCATGTTGAGGTAAGCGAAGGACGCGGGAGCGCCGCTGAGCCGCTTGTTCAGGAACATCCGCTCGTGGGGCGAGGCGAGGGGCACCACGGGGAGGTCCTTGCTGTAGAGCGCCTGGGCCCGGGTGAACAAGGCGGCCGACTCGGCGGGCCGCATGGTGGCCTGGGCCTGATCCAGCAGCGAAGTCGCCTTGGAATTACGGTAGTTGGTCCAGTTGAAGAGGGACTTGGGCGCCGTGAGGAGCTGCGCGTAGGAGACCGGGTCGGGGATCTCGACGTAACCCATCACCATGGTCGCGTCCAGGCCCTTGCGCAGGGAGGCGTCGAAGAACAGCCCCGACATCTGCGTCGGCTGCAGCTGCTTGATGACCACCTCGATGCCGATCCGCTCGGCCCCCGCCTGCAGGAAGGTGAGGGTCTGCTGGGACTGCTGGTCGCCCGCCGGCACGGCGACGGTGAGGGTCCGCCGCTTCGTACGTGCCTGGGCGACCAGCTTCTTGGCCCGGTCCACATCGACCGCGGGGACGGCGGGCAGGGCGTCGTTCCCCTTGGCGTAGACGGCCGAGGCCGGGCCGTGCTGCCACACCAGCGGCGGGATGAAGGTCTTGAGCTGCTGCGCCGCGCCGTCGTAGACGTTCTTGATCAGGGCGTCCCGGTCGAGGACGAGGGACAGCGCCTGAACGATCTTGTGATCGGCGAGCGGTGAGCCGGGGCCGATGGCGGAGATGAAGTTCGTCTGGGCCGACGGGCCGTAGTGGACGGTGCCGACGTCGGAGGCGCTGAGGGCACGGGCGCCGGACGAGCCGATCTCGTAACTGCCGTCGACCTGACCGGAGAGCAGGGCGCTGGTCAGGGTGGAACTGTCCGTGATGAACTTGAAGGTGAGTGTGGTGACCTTGGGCCGCAGGGCGGCGTCCCAGTAGTGCGCGTTGCGGGTCGCGGTGAGGGACTCGCCCGGCTTCCACGCCGTCAGCTCGAACGGGCCGGTGCACATCAGGCCGCCCCTGGCGCTCCCGTAGGAGCGTCCCGCCTTCTTCAGATACGCGGCCTCGTTCACCGTGCCGAAGCTGGTCGCGAGGGACTTCAGGAACATCTCGTCGGGCGCCGTGAAACGCACCGTCACCTGATGCGGACCGGTCGCGGCGATCGTCCTTACGTGGGTCAGCAGGCTGGCGTTGACACTCCGCGTCGCGGGGTCTTTCTGGCGCAGCAGGCTGGTGACCACGTCATGCGAGGTCATGGGGTGGCCGTTCCAGAACCTGACGCCCTTGCGGAGGTTGAGGACGAGCGTGGTGGCGTCCGGCCGGCTCCAGGAGGTGGCGAGGCCGGGGCCTGTGGAGTAATCGGGCTTCAGCCGCAGCAGGGAGTCGCAGAGGTTGGCCTTGACGGTACTCGGCGAATAGTCGGCGACCCGCGCCGAATCCAACGTCGTGGGCTCGCCCATGGGCAGATTCCACGTGACGCTGTCGAGGGCGCCGGTGGCCGCGGGTGTGGTCAGGGTGAGCTTGTGGGCACGCGGCCCGGGACCGGCGCCGGAGCCCGACGTGCCTGACGTACCGGACGTACAGGCGGTCGCTGTCAGCAGGACGCACAGGGCGCCGGCGACCGAAGCGATGGTTCTGGGAGCTTGCATGAGGGAGCTCCTCGGGGAGGCGGATGCGGGCCGGCTCAGGGGGCGTCCTGAGGTGCGACCGTGACGGTCAGGCGGGACGGGAAGGCTCCGCCGGTGTGCAGGGTCTGGGTGCTGGGCTTCGTCGTGACGGCGGTCCAGGGGTTCTCGCCGGTACCGGGGGCCGGCAGGAACAGCGGGTCGTCGCTGCCGGTCAGGACCAGCGCGAGCCGGTGCCCGGGGCGCAGCCGGTAGCCGGTGTGCCCGAGCTCGATACGGAACTCGCGTGATGTGTCAGCCGTACGGATCTCGCCGGACGTCTTGGCCGTGCGGATCGAGACCTGCCCCCGGGCGATCAGCTGGGCCCGGCCGTCCGGATCGAGGTCGAGGACCTTGGCGAACACGTCGAACACCGGGGCAGTACTGGTGACATGCAGGTCCAGCGTGATCGGCCCGGCCAGATCCAGCGGCTCGGCCAGTACCGGCCCGGAGAAGGCCAGTACGTCATCGCGCGCCGCGACGGGCGCCAGGTCGGGATAGGTGCGCAGGTACGCGAACGAATCGTCGACCAGCGAGGGCACCGGTGCGTCCGGGTCGTGGACCCACTGCGCCGTCCGCTCGGCCTCGGCGGGCGCGTCGGCCAGGGGAGCGCCCGGCAGCGGACCGGTCGCGCGGGCCGGGTCGGTGAGCCAGCAGGTCCGTACGGTACTGCCGGGCGGCGGCCAGGCGGTCGCGGTCCGCCGGCCGGCGTGGCCGAGCTCCCAGACCACCTTGGCCAGCGAGGCGACCGGCCGGACGCCCTTGAGGAAGACGTCGAAGAACGCGATCGCCGGATTCACGTAGTCCGGCAGCATCCGCGCGAGGGCGTCCTCGCGGGCGTTGTGGTCGTCCTCCTCGGAGACCGGGGCCTGCGACAGGCGGTAGTTCTCGTGGTCGACCGCCCCGGCCCACAGATACTGAACGGCGTCCCAGCCCGGCCGGGAGGCCAGTTCCAGGTAGTCCCGCAGGTGCGCGGTGACGATGTTGTCGAACCAGCCGACGCAGTGCAGCACCGGTACGGGCCGCGCGTCGAAGGGGTGCAGCCCCGGCTGGGTCGACAGGCCGGCGTGCCGGGGAGCGAGCAGGTCGAACCAGAAGGAGCGGGCGCCGATGGCCCGGAACGCCTCCTCGTACCGCTCGATGACGGGCCGTCGGGAGCGGTCGATCCGGTACTCGTACGTGTCCCGGTCCACCCAGTGGTGGGCGAAGTACTCGACGCCCTCCAGCCAGACCGGCGAGGGCAGGGCCGGGGGCGGGGGCTGCCAGATCGTGTTGAAGTCCGCCGCGGTGACCCGCGGGACGATCGCGCGCAGCGCCGGGTGCTGGGAGGCGACGGCCGCCCACTGCGTGAAGCCGTAGTAGGAGTCGCCGAACATGCCCACGCTCCCGTCCGACCAGGGCTGGTGGACGATCCAGTCGATGGCGTCGTAACCGTCCTGCGGCTCCCGGAGGAAGGGGACGGTGCTGCCGCCGGAGCGGAACTTGCCCCGTACGTCCTGTACCACCACGGCGTAGCCCCGCGCGGTGAACAGGCGGGCCGCCCGGTCCAGGTACACGTACCGGCTGTTCTTGTCGTAGGGCAGGCGGACGAGTACGGCCGGGAAGGTGGCGGCGTCGCTACCCGCCCGGCCCGAGGGGAGGTAGACGTCGGTGGCCAGTCGCACGCCGTCGCGCATACGGGCCATGTGCTGCCGGGCGTCCTCGGCGACCGGTGCGGCACCGATCCGCTCGAAGGTGAAGGGCATGGGGGCATCTCCCACCGAATGAGATACAACGGCGTTGTGTAACGTCGTTGTATGACAACATTGCAGCAGTTCGCCACCCCGTCAACACTCCTTCCGCCCCTACTCCTTCAGAGGTCGATGACATGCCGATCGAGGTAGACACGGTCCAGCGGCTCGACGAGATCGCCGAGGCCACCATCCGCGTGGCCCGTGAGCGCGGCGTGCGGGCCGTGACCATCCGCGCCGTCGCCGAGCAGCTCGGCGGCTCGACGGCGATGGTCACCAACTACGTACCGAGCCGGTCCGACCTCATGGTCAACGCGTTGCGCCACGCGGAGAAGGAATGGGCGCGCGAGGTGGAGGGCGTACTCGAAGGGGTGCGGGGATCCGAACGGCTGGCGGAGTTCTCGCGCTGGATGTGCACCACCGCGGACGACGACGAGGTGATGCGCCGACTGCTGATGGAGATCGTCGCGGCCGGGCCCGGGCCCGGCGCCGGGCGCGAGGTCGAGCAGGTACGGACCGTGGCGCGCACCCAGCGCGAGGAGCTGGCGGGCGTGGTCGCCGAGGCCGGCACGCCCGCCCCCGCGCTGGCCGCGGACATCCTCCACCTGCTCTTTCGCGGCTACTGGCTGTCCACGCTGGAAGATCCCGAGGGGTGGTCGGCCGAGCGCGGGACGCGGACGGTGCTGGCGGCGGTCGATCTCCTACTGGGGGCCGCGCCCGCGGATGCCGCGGAGGCGTGAGGCCGCCCTCGCGGCCGCTCGGGTCTTGACAAGCGGGGTGGCGGAGTCGACTCTGAGGCGCCAATAAAACGCTGTTGTATGACGGCGTTGTGTCTCCGGAGGCGAGAGGCGACCATGGAAATCCAGCACGCGACTGCCAACTCCCCAGCTCGGGCTGGTCAGTTGTGGCAGCGCACCGCCACCGACCTGGCCGGCGCCATCCGCAGGCGCGAGATCTCGTCCGTCGAGGTCGTGCGGTCCTGCCTGGCGCGGATCGAGGAGACCAACCCGTACCTGCGCGCGCTGGTCGACATCCGCCCCGACGAGGCGCTGGCCGATGCGCGCCGCGCCGATCAGGCCGTCGCCCAGGGCGGCGAACTCGGCCCGCTGCACGGCGTTCCGGTGTCCATCAAGATCAACACACCGCAGCGGGGCTATGTCACCAGCCACGGCGTGGCCGCCCTCGCCGGTCCGCCGGCGGACGGCGACGCGGCGTGCGTCACGGCTCTGAAGGAGGCCGGCGCCATCCCGCTCGGCCGCAGCAACGCCCCCGCCTTCTCCTACCGTTGGTTCTCCACCAACGAGCTGCACGGCCGCACGCTCAACCCCTGGGACGCCGCCCGCACCCCTGGCGGCTCCAGCGGCGGCGCGTCCAGCAGCCTCGCCGCGGGCATGACGCCCCTGGCGCAGGGCAACGACATCGGGGGATCGATCCGTTACCCGGCGGCCTGCTGCGGTGTGGTCGGCATCCGCCCCACCGTCGGCCGGGTCTCCGGCTGGATGCCGCCCGCGTACGCCGACACCCCCGCCGGCAAGGTCCGGATCGACTTCCCGCCCACTGTCCAGGCGTGCGCGGTCGAGGGGCCGTTGGCCCGCACCATGGCCGACGCCCGCCTCGCGCTCGATGTCATGACCACCCCTGACCTGCGCGATCCGTACGGTATCCCCGCCCTGCCGGCCCGGCTTCCCGAGGGCGTGCGGGCCAAGGTCAGCGTCGTGCGCAGCATCGGCACCGTCAAGAACCACCCCGGCGTCGACCAGGCCGTGACCGACGCCGTCGCCCGGCTGACCGATGCCGGGTACGAGGTCGAGGAGCTCGACGGCGCACCCCTGCTCGCGGAGGCCGCGCGCATCTGGTCGCTGCTGATCTACGAGGATTTCCGCCCGATGCTGCCGCTGGTGAACGAGGTCGGCGACGACGACATCCGTACCTCGCTCACGTACTCCGTCGCCGCCGCCTCGGCGGTCTGGGGCGAGCGCCCGTCGCTGGAGACGTACATCAAGGGCTGGGCCCGCCGCGCCTCCCTCGTCACGCAGCTCCAGGAACTCCTGGGTACGGACCGGATATTGCTCACCCCGGTCTCGGCCGAGCTTCCCTTCGAGCAGGACGCCGACATCGCGGGGCCCGAGCGCGCCGCCGAATTGATCGCCGCCATGTGGCCGATGACCGCCGTCCCGGTCCTGGGCTTCCCGGCCGTCACGGTGCCGTCGGCCCTCAGCGCGGGCCTGCCCGTCAGCGTCCAGCTCATCGGCGGCCGCTTCGCGGAGGACCGCATCCTCGACGCAGCACAGGCCATCGAGGACCGCACTCCCCGCTACTCACCGCCCACCATCGGTGCCATCGGGGCTGTCGGAGCCATCGGGGAGGGACGGCCGTCGGGTCAGTAGCGCTCGGTGGCATGATCGAACCGGACCGCACTGCCCGGACGCACGTCAGGAGAACCCCCACCCATGGCTGCCGAGTACGCCGACATCAAGCACAGCTCCGTCGAGGTCAACGGAGTCACACTGCATATCGCCGAGCAGGGCCAGGGCCCGCTGGTCGTCCTGCTGCACGGTTTTCCGGAGAGCTGGTACTCCTGGCGGCACCAGTTCGCGCCGCTGGCCGCGGCCGGATACCGGGTGGTCGCACCCGACCAGCGCGGCTACGCCCGCAGTGAGCAGCCCGCCGACGCCGACGCGTACAGCCTGCTGCACCTCACCGGCGATGTGATCGCCCTGATCCACGCGCTGGGCGAGGAGCAGGCCGTGGTCGTCGGCCATGACTGGGGCGCACCGGTCGCCTGGACGACGGCCATGCTCCGCCCGGACGTCGTGCGGGCCGTCGCCGGGCTCAGCGTCCCGCCGGTGCTGCCCGGCGGCATGGCCCCGCCGTCGGTCACCCGCCGGCAGTACGGTGACCGCTACTACCAGGTCTACTTCCAGGAACCGGGCGTCGCCGACGCCGAGTTGGCGCGGGACATCACCTCGACCTTCCGCCGCACGCTGTTCAACGGTTCGGGTGACAATCCGGCCACCGCCCGGCCGCGTCCCTGGATCGTCCCGGAAGGCGCCCCGCTGCTCGGCACCGGACCGGACCCGGAGCTGCCCGCCTGGCTCACCCCGGAGGACATCGACGCCTTCGCCGACGACTACGCCCGCCACGGGGACCGGGCCTTCACCGGCCCCCTCAACTGGTACCGCAACATCGAGCGCAACAACGAACTCCTGGCCGTCTTCCGCGGCCGCGGCATCGACGTCCCGGCGCTGTACGTCGTCGGCGACCGCGACATGGTCACCTCGCTGCACGGCATCGACCGGGTCATCGACTCCCTCGACACCATCGCACCGAAGCTCCACCGCAGCGTGACGCTCCCCGGCTGCGGCCACTGGACCCAGCAGGAACGCCCCGAAGAGGTCAACGCGGCACTGCTCGACTTCCTCAGCCACCTGCGGTGACTTCCGTGAGGTGAATGGCGAGGGCCGGGTCGGCAACCTTCTCGGCGTGACCGGCGACCACCGCACGAAGGTATTCATCAACTTCGGACGGGAGACGGGACATGTCGTCACATCGCAACCCCGCGCGGCACGGGCGGCGCAGAGCGGGCATTCGGGTGGGCGTGCCGCTGGCCGTCGTCGTCGCTGCGGGGCTCGCCTACGGCGGTGCTTTCGGGGTGTTCGGCGCGGCCGGTGCCGATCACGCGTCCGCCGCTGCGGCGCCCGCATGGGCCGAGGCGGCGGCGGACGGGTTCGCCTCCGTCGACGCGCTCGGCCAGGACGGAACCTACGGCGGGCGGGGCGGGCAGACCGTCACCGTACGGTCGCTCGCCGAGCTGGAGAAGTACGCGACCGCGCCGGATCCGTACGTCATCGTGGTCGACGGGGCGATCGCCATGGACCCCAAGGGGAAGGAGATCAAGGTCGCGTCGGACAAGACGATCGTGGGGGCCGGGACGTCCGGCGAGATCGTCGGCGGCGGCTTCTTCCTCGGCCAGGGCGTCCACAACGTGATCATCCGCAATCTCACGATCCGCGACTCCTACGCCGGGACCTGGAACGACAAGGACCACGACTGGGACGCGGTACAGATGGACGGCGCGCACCACGTGTGGCTCGACCACAACGACCTGCGGCACATGGCCGACGGACTGATCGACAGCCGCAAGGACACCACCTACCTGACGGTGTCCTGGAACCGGCTGGAGAACCACAACAAGACGTTCGGCATCGGCTGGACCGAGAACGTCACGGCCGACATCACCGTCCACCACAACTGGTTCCGCGAGACCGAGCAGCGCAACCCGTCGACGGACAACGTCGCGCACGCCCACCTCTACAACAACTACCTCCAGGACGAGCCGGGCACCGACATCACGTCCTCGTACGGGAACTACGCCCGCGGCAGGACCAGCATGCTCCTGGAGAACAGCTACTTCGAAGGGGTCAACAACCCCGTCATCAAGGACGACACCGCATCGCTCGTCCAGCGGGGCAACCTCTTCAAGGACGTCAAGGGCCGTAACGAGAGCGGGGGTTCGGCGTTCGACCCGAAGAAGTACTACCCGTACTCGCTCGACGCCGCCGCCGACGTGCCCGCCCTCGTCAAGGCGGGCTCCGGGCCGCGCGCCTCGCTGACCACCGCGGCGGCCGCCGCTGCCACCACCCTCACCGTCGCCAGGGACGGCAGTGGGCAGTACTCCACCGTCCAGGCCGCCGTGGACGCGGTGCCGTCCGGCAACACCTCGCGGATCGTCATCGCCGTCGAGCCCGGCACGTATCGCGAGGCGGTGAAGATACCGGCCGACAAGCCGCACATCACACTTCAGGGCACCGGCAAGCACGCGGCGGACGCGCAGCTCGTCGAAGGCCGTTCCGCGGGGACGCCGAAGCCGGGCGGCGGCACGTACGGGACCTCCGGCAGCGCCACGCTCGCCGTGGAGGCGGACGACTTCCAGGCCCGCAACCTCACCGTCACCAACGACTTCGACGAGGCCGCCCACCAAGGCCAGGAGGGCCACCAGGCCGTCGCCCTGCGCACCGCCGCCGACAAGGTGGTGCTCCAGAACCTCGTCGTCGACGGCGATCAGGACACCCTCCTCCTCGACACGGCCGCCAAGGACAAGCGGGGCCGCGTCTACGTCGACCGGTCCCACATCGCCGGCAACGTCGACTTCGTCTTCGGCCGGGCCACCGCCGTTTTCAACAAGTCGGTGTTGACCCTGAAGAAGCGGTGGGACGGCACCTCGGCGGGGTACGTCACCGCGCCGTCCACGGCCGGCGGCAGCAAGGGCTTCCTCATCACGAACTCGACTGTCGACGGTGCTGTCGGCGAGCGCAGTTTCCACCTCGGACGGCCCTGGCACGCGGGCGGCGACGCCACGCTCGACCCGCAGACCGTCGTCCGGAACACGCAGCTGAGCGCCGCCGTGAAGACCGCTCCCTGGACGGACATGGGCGGCTTCTCCTGGAAGGACGACCGTTTCGCCGAATACGCTAACACCGGACCGGGCGCGGGCCCGGCCGGCGCTGACCGGCCGCAGCTGACGGACCAGCAGGCGGCCGACCACGAGATCGCCGACTGGCTCGGCGACTGGACGCCGTCCGCGTCGTAACACCGCTCGGGCAGGGGGATGAGCCGCGGCGGACCCGCCGCGCTCACCCTCCCGTGTCGTCGCGCGGGGACAGGCGCAGCACCGTGCCCTCGCCGTTGGCCGAGAGGAGGAGGGCGCCGTCGGGGGCGAGGGCGAGACCGGCAAAGTGGCGGGGGCGGTGCGGGACGCCGGGTACGGGGGCCGGTTCGGTGCGGGTGATGCCGGGCGGCAGGCCGACCGGGAGGCCGTCGGCCTCCGTGGTGACGGCTCCGGTGGTCAGGGAGACCGAGCTGAGACGCCGGTGGGCGGTTTCGACCGTGAAGAGTTCGTCGCCCACGATGACCAGGCCCTGGGGTGCGCCGAGGCCGTCCGCGACGGTGACCGTCTCGCCGTCCTCGTGCTCGCCCAGGCGCAGGACGGCGCCGAGCCCGTCGTCGCTGACGTAACACCGCTGTTCCGCGTCGAGGGCCACGTCCACCGGGTGGTCGAGCCCGTCGGTGAGTACGGTGACGGTGTCCGCCGCGTCGATCCGCAGGACGCGCCCGGCACCGGTCTCGGCCACCACGAGGCAGCCGTCGGGCGCGACGGCGATGCCGGTGGGGTCGTTCAGGCCGGTCGCCCGTACCCGGGAGGTCTTCGTCTCCGGCTCCCAGGTGCGGACCTCGCCGAGCCCGGTGGTGACGTGGAGGACGGCGCCGTCACCGTCCGCGGTGACGCCGCGGGCGAAGTGCAGCAGGTCCACGGTCAGCGCGTCGTTCTCCCCCGCACCCTCGCGGTCGTCCAGGCGGGCCAGGCGGAAGTGGTCGGCCGCGTACACCGTGCCGCCGCGCCCGGCCGTCACGCCGAACGGGCCGTTGAATCCGCGCGGGACGAGCGCGCGGGTGCGGCCGTCGGTGTGCATCTCGGTGATGCCGCCGCCCGCGTAACTGGAGACGAACATCCGGTTCTCCGCGTCGAACGCCGCGTTGTCCAGGCCCGCCAGGCCGCTGGCGGTGACCGTACGCGCCCCGGTGGCCAGGTCGATGCGGGTGACGATGCCGGCCGGGCCGCGGGAGAGGACCACCAGGACGCCGCCGAGGTCGAACCGGACCGCGACCGGGTCGTCCACCTCCTCGGCGACCAGCTCCGGCGCTCCGCCGTCGGGCGAGATCCGCCACACCTGATTGCCGATCATGTGCGGGTAGTACAGCAGGCCGTCCGGGCCGAGCTGCATGGCGTTGCCCAAGGCCAGCCCGTCGGTCAGCACCACCGGCTCGCCGCCGTCCGGGAACAGCTCCAGCAGCCGGCCGTTGGTCCGCATCTCGTTGACGAAGAGCCGGTCGCCGACGCAGGTGATGCCGTTGGGCACCGTGACCGCGTCACTGACCAGGGAGTACGCGCCTTCGGGGGTGCGGCGCCACACCCTGCCCGGCGTCAGGT
The DNA here is from genome assembly GCF_040301705.1 of Streptomyces sp. NPDC000151. Classification (NCBI taxonomy): domain Bacteria; kingdom Bacillati; phylum Actinomycetota; class Actinomycetes; order Kitasatosporales; family Streptomycetaceae; genus Streptomyces; species Streptomyces sp. NPDC000151. The sequence goes on from NZ_JBEPFC010000021.1 coordinate 66,025, forward strand.
CCGCGATGTACATCGAACCGTCGGCGCCGAAGGCCAGGTCGTCGGGGGCCTCCACCGGGCCGTCCAGCGGCACCACCACCTCGACGTCACCGGACGCCGGATCCACGGCGCTGATCTGCCCCGCGAGGAACTGCGCCACGTACAGCCGGCCGTCCGGCCCGAAAGAGACGCCGTTCGAACCCCACAGCCGATTGGGCGGGTTCAGCCTCGCCACGTGCCGTCGCTCGCTGCTGCCGGGCCGCAGCCGGCCGGTGTCGTCGTACCGGCTGGGTTGCATCCGCACTTCTCCTCAAGTCCGCAATTTCCGCATGTCAGCGCGCCCGTCACTCGACGAGGACGTCGCTCATGTCGGTCTCGGAACGCCAGCGCCGCAGCCGCTCATAGAACTCGACCGGCCCGCCGCCGTACGACTCGCTGCGCCCGCTCGGTTTGCCCTCGTTGTTGTAGTAGCTGGGCGTGCACTCGGCGAGGAACTTGCCGGCGTCCGGTGCCGTCTCGCGGATGGTGGCGACCCAGGCGGCCACCGCCTCGGCGGTCGGTTCGACGTAACGGGCCTGCCGCTTGCGTGCCTCGGCGACGACCTCGGCGATGTGCGTGGCCTGCTCGTCGAGGACGTGGACGTAGTTGACGGAGACGGCGTTCTGCACCGAGCCGAGCTGGAAGAAGTTGGGGAAGCCGTGGCTGTAGAACCCGTGCAGGGTCTGCGGCCCGTCCCGCCACGCGTCGGCCAGGGTGACACCGTCGCGGCCGCGCACCGGGAGCCCGAGCCGTTCGGCCGGCGCCACGCCGATGTCGAAGCCGGTGGCGAAGACGATGCAGTCGACCTCGTACGCGGTGCCGCCGATCACCACCGCGTTCTCGGTGATGCGCTCGACGCCGCGGCCCTCGGTGTCGACGAGCGTCACATTGGGCCGGTTGAAGGTCTGGAGATAGGTGTCGCTGAACGTGGGGCGCTTGCACATGTAGCGGTACCACGGCTTGAGCGCCTCGGCCGTGGCCGGGTCCTCGACGATGCCGTCCACCCGCGCCCGTATCTCGTTCATCTTCCGGAAGTCGGCCAGCTCCGCCTGCACCCACCGGTCCTCGGGGGACAGTGCGGCGTCGGCCGTGCCGGGCAGCAGGCTCTGCAGCAGCCGGGCGCTGGTGGTCCACCCGTCGCGGACCAGGTCCTCCTCCGCACTGCCGCCGGTGACGTGCGCGAGGAAGTTGTCCCGGCGCCGCCGGTGCCAGCCCGGGGCCAGGGAGTCCGCCCACTCGGGGTCGGTGGGCCGGTTGCCGCGTACGTCCACCGAGGACGGCGTGCGCTGGAAGACGTAGAGGTGCTGAGCGTCGTTCCCCACGTGCGGGACGCACTGGATGGCGGTCGCACCGGTGCCGATCAGGGCGACACGCTTGTCCGCGAGCCCCCGGAGATTCCCGTTCGCGTCGCCGCCGGTGTAGCCGTAGTCCCAGCGGCTGGTGTGGAAGGTGTGCCCCTGGAAGCTCTCGATGCCTGGGATGCCGGGCAGCTTCGGCCGGCTGAACGGGCCGCTGGAGACCACCACATAACGCGCCCTCATCAGGTCGCCGCGGTCGGTGCGCACCACCCACTCGCGGGCGGCCTCGTCCCAGCGCAGGTCCGTGACCTCCGTCTGGAAGCAGGCGTCGCGGTAGAGGTCGAAGTGGTGGCCGATCGCCCGCGCGTGCTGCCGGATCTCCTCACCCGGTGCGTACTTCCAGCGCGGCACGTAGCCGAGCTCTTCGAGCAGCGGCAGATAGACGTACGACTCGATGTCGCAGTGAATGCCCGGGTACCGGTTCCAGTACCAAGTGCCGCCGAAGTCCCCGGCCTTGTCGGTGATGCGGATGTCCGCCAGACCGGCCTGGCGCAGCCGCGCGGCCGCGAGCAGCCCGCCGAAACCACCGCCGATGACCAGGGCTTCGACCCGGTCGTTCAGCGGCTCCCGGGTGAAGCCGGGTGCCACGTACGGGTCGTCGACGTAGTAGCCGAAGTCGCCGGTGGTGCGCTGGTACTGCTTACTGCCTTCAGGGCGGATCCGGCGGTCGCGCTCGGCGCGGTACCGCGCGCGCAGCGCGTCGGGGTCGAACCCCAACTCCTCCGGTTCACGCACTGTGGGCTTTTCCGTTGGCGACACTCGCTGTCCTTTCCGGGCAGTCGGTGGGGGGTGATGGCGCGGGGCGGCGGCCGGTACGCCGATGAATCTCGGGAGCGTCAGACGGCGGACCAGCCGTCGTCCACGGGCAGTACGGCGCCGTTGATGTTGACGGCGGCGTCCGAGGCGAGGAAGACGATGGCGGCGGCCTGCTCCTCGGCGGCGGCGATCCGGCCCATGTTCCCGAAGTGACCGCCGAGGACCGTCGGCCCGTGCGTGTCCGCCCGGGCGTCGACCTGTATGGCGGTGGCCGTGCCGCCGGGGGCTATGGCGTTGGCGCGGATGCCCTTGGCCCGGTACATCACCGCGAGGGACTTCACCAGGCCCACGACGCCGTGCTTGGAAGCGGTGTAGGCGGTACCGGCCGCACTGCCGCGCAGCGCGGCCTCGGACGCGGTGAAGACGATCGCGCCGCGCTCGGCGGCCAGCATGTGCGGCAGTGCGGCGCGGGTCAGCAGGAAGGGAGCCGTCAGGTTGACCCGCAGGACGCGCTCCCACTCGGCGTCGTCGGTGTCCGCGGCGGCCGAGAACCGGTCCATGATGCCCGCGTTGTTCACCAGTACGTGCAGGCCGCCGAATTCCGCCACCGCCGTGTCGACGACCCGGTCCACCACGGGCTGTTCGCTGAGATCACCGACGACCGCGCGTGCCGTGCCCCCTTCGGCGGCGATCGTTGCGACGACACCTTCGGCGCCGTCCTTGTCCAGGTCCGCCACCAGCACCTTCGCTCCCTCACGGGCGAAGGCCAGGGCCGCGGCCCGGCCGATCCCCGAGCCGGCTCCGGTGACGACGACGCTGCGCCCTTGAAAGCCGGTGCTGCTGGTGCTGCTCACGCGGCGCTCCCTTCTCCGAGTTCACGCGGATGTGCGTGTCCATCGACCGTAACAGTTTTTGGCAGTCACTGCCATGATGGCATTGACAGGCAAAAAATAGATGTCCGGGGCGCTGGTTAGGGTGGAGACACTGGTAAGCGGTTGGGGACGGCGGATGGACATCACGGTGGAGCAGGCGGGAACGCGGGACGCGGAGCGGGAGGACGCGCCCCGTCCGTCCGGTAGGCCGCCGCTGACCGAGCGGCGCAAGGCGGAGACGCGGCTGGCGATCGCCCACGAGGCGGTACGGCTGTTCGCCGAGCACGGCGTGGCGGCGACGTCGGGCGAGGAGATCGCCCGCGCGGCCGGGATTTCACCCCGCACTCTGTGGCGGTACTTCCCGTCCAAGGAGGAGTGCGTACGCCCCTTGCTGTCCGCGGGTCTGGAGAGCGCGGCCCGGCGGCTGCGCGAGCTGCCCGCCGGCCGCCCGCTGTGGGAAGGGCTGCAGGCGGGCGTGCCCTCGGCCGCCGAGCGCGCTGACGTCACCTCGGCGCTGCTGCGGCTGATCCGCCTGCTGCCCGACGAGCCGGGGCTGCGCGCCGTCTGGCTCCGGGTCCACCACGACGCAGAGCGCGTCTTCACAGAGGTCATCGCCGCGCGCACCGGCGCCGATCCCGACGGCCTGGTGCCGCGGCTGAAGGCCGTGATGCTCAACGGCGCCCTGCGCGTGGCGGCGGAGGAGTGGGCCCGACGGTCGGCGGAAGCGAACCAGGCGGCCGGCGACGAAGCCTTCCGCCGGGCGCTGCTGCAGGCCACGGACTCACTGGGCATCTGAGGCCGTCAGGCCGTCAGGCCCTCAGGCCCTCAAGGAATGAGGATCGCGCGTCCGCGTACCGTGCCCGCGGTGAGGTCGTCCACCGCGTCCTGGAAGCGGTCCAGCGGGTAGGCCGCGGTGTGCAGCCGTACGCGGCCCTGAGCGGCGAGTGTCATCAGTTCGCACAGGTCGTTGTAGGAGCCGACCAGGTTGCCGATGAGGTTGATCTCGGTGGAGATGATGTCGATGGTGGGGATGTCGATGTTCTCGCCGTAACCGACGACGTGGTAATCGCCCGCCCGGCGCAGCATGGCCACCCCGTCCTTCGTCGCACCGCCCTCGCCGACGAAGTCGATGACGGTCTCCGCTCCGTGCCCGCCGGTCAGTTCGAGTACCTCCTCGACGTGCTCGCCCGCGGCGACGACGCCGTGATCGGCCCCGATCGACGTGGCCAGCTTCGCCGCGTCCGGATTCCGGTCGACGACGATCAACTCCGCCGCGGTCAGGGCCTTGAGGACCTGTACGCCGATGTGGCCGAGCCCGCCCGCGCCGATGACCACGCAGCGGTCGCCCGGCCGCAGCCGGCGGGCGGCCTTCGCCGCGGCGTGGTACGCGGTCAGGCCCGCGTCGGCGAGGGCGGCGACGTCCGCCGGCTGGAGCGCGTCGTCGATGCGGACGACGCTGCGGGCCGAGGTCTTGAGGTACTCCGCGTAGCCGCCGGCCGTGTCGATGCCGGGGAAGGCGCTCTGCTCGCAGTGCACATCGTCACCGGACCGGCAGGCCCGGCACAGACCGCAGGTGATCAGCGGGTGCACGATGACCTTGTCGCCCTCGGCGACGTTCGTCACCGCGCTGCCGACCGCGTGGACCCACCCGGCGTTCTCGTGCCCGATGGTGTATGGCAGGGTGACGCCCGACTTCTGTGCCCACTGGCCCTCCAGGATGTGGAGGTCGGTCCGGCACACCCCCGCCCCGCCGATCTTCACGAGCACGTCGTACGGACCGGTGATCTCGGGCATGGGAACGTCGGTGAGCCGCAGTTTCTCGCCGTATCCAACGACCTGTACGGCCTTCATTACGGACGTCATGAGGTCCGCCCCTTCGCAGTGTGGTGTGTGGTGTCGTGCGGGGTTTCCTGTCCGCGCTGCGCCTGGTCGTCGGCCGCGTCCGGATAGCGGGTGCGGAGCAGGCCGCGGCAGAAGTGCGCGTTGCCGTCGATCGAGATGCGGATCGATCGCGCGAACCGCAGCCGTACCGGGATGTCGTCGACCGGGTACGGCTCCCCGTGGTCGTCGACGAGAACCGGGGCCGTCGGCGCGGTGCTCAGGCCCAGCGCCGCCCGCCTCCGTACGAGGGCGTGGGTGGTCGGCGCGTCGGGCAGGTCGGCGAGGACGACGGCCGGCAGGTCGCGCTCGGCCAGGTCCGGCGTCTCCCGCAGCAGCCGCGTCAGCGCGCGCTCCATCGCCGCGGCGTGCGCCTTGCGGCGGAAGGTCAGCCGCAGCTCGTCGAGACCCTCCTGCGCCTCCGCCCCGAAGGTGCCCAGATAGCCCGCGTCCGCCGCCAGCCCGCGGTTGATCATGTCGGAGTCGTGGTGGTCGTCGAGCAGTACGACGACCTCCCGTGCGGCCGGCAGCCGGGTGAGTACGTCCTTGGCGTCGGAGGCCATCAGATAGGCGAAGTTCGGCGAGCAGAAGGAGGTCGGCAGCCGGAGGTGCACGGTCACCCGCCGGTCGGGGCTCACTTCCAGCGAGCGGACGAAACCGAGGTCGGTGATGGGCTCGTCCAGCTCCGGATCGAAGACCTCGTCCAGCGCCGCGCGCGCCGCGCATTCAAGTGTGCCGGTGTCGATGGCGGGCACGTCAGGCCGCCACCGGCTGCGGGAGGCCGAGGCCGGCCGGTACGTCGATCCCGTACATGGCCGCCGCGTTCAGCCCGAGGATCTTCTTCTTCTGCGCCACGGTCAGCGGCGGGTACTCGGTCATGTCCGCGGGGATCTGGAAGTCGACGAACCGCTCGACCAGCCAGCGCGGCGTCCACAGCGCGTAGTCGCTGGAGAACTGGATGCGGTCCTCGTCCAGCCAGTACAGCAGCTCGCCGATGATCTGCGCGAAGTACCGCGGCCGGGAGTGGATGAACGGCATCGCCACCGCCAGACCGGCGTGCACGTTCGGCTCCTGTGTGGCGATCCAGCAGAAGTCCTCCAGCCGGGGCAGCCCGCAGTGCTCGACGACGAAGTTCAGCTCGGTGAAGTCGGAGGCGGCCGCGTCCACATCGGCGACGTCGAACGCGTCGCGGTCCAGCGGCCGGATCGTCGGCCCCTTGTGGATGTGGATGTTCTTGATCCCCAGCTCCTGGCAGGCTTCCAGATAGCGGTAGGTCCAGGGGTCGTTGAGCTTGTAGCCGCGGGAGTCGCCCTTCCACTCCGCGGTGTACAGCTTCACGCCCTTGAGCCCGAACCGCTCGGCGTCGCGCCGCAGTTGCTCCAGACCGGCCTGCTCGAAGCGCGGGTCGAAGCAGTGGTTGTACGTCAGCTTGTCGGGGTGCTGCCGCGTGAGCGCGAACGCCTCCTCGGCCTGCCCGAAGCCGCGCTCGTAGAAGGCGCCGAGGTGGGCGGGCTGGAAGATCGCGTGGTCGACATGGCCGTCGGCGAACAGGTCCTTCATCAGGCGCTCGCCGCCGTAGTAGCGGAACTCCTCGTACGGCCAGAGCTCCGATTCCGGGCTCAGGTTGCGGTGGTAGTCGTAGAAGCAGTCGATGAACTGCTTGCCGTGGATGTTGAGCTGGTTCTCGGGGCGCGCGTCCCACAGCGCGATGTGCGCGTCGACGATGAAGTAGTTCTCGCCGTCCTTGCTGTACATGGTTCCTCCACCTCACGTGGCAGCTGCGGCTCGTTCGGTAGGGACGCTAGGCATCCCGGCGCAGGCCGGGGAGGCTGCGGCTGTCTCACTTTGAGACACCTGGCCGACTGGTTCCGGCCGCCCCGCTGAGTAGCCTGATGAAGGTCAGCATCCGGTCAGCGTCCGGTCCGGCGCAGCGTCGCGTCGTGTGGAGGTCGAGATGGCAGAGATAGCCCCGCGACTGCGCGCGTCGTGGCAGCGCAGCGAGCGGTACGGCGTACCGGCCGACGAGGTGCAGCCCGTGTACCTGAGCTCCATGGACACCGACTCGCTGCTCTACACCTGCGGACAGGAGGTCCTGCAGCAGCTGCGGACCACGCTGGCGGGGGAGCCGGTCAGCTTCATGCTCACGGACAGCGAGGGGCTCGTACTGAGCCGGCTCTGCAACGACGCGGCGATGGCCCGCTCGCTGGACCGGGTCCACCTCGCCCCGGGCTTCTACTTCGCCGAACGCAACGCGGGCACCAACGGACTCGGGCTCGCCCTGGCCGACCGTACGCCGTCCCTGGTCAGGGCCGATGAACACTACTGCACGGGGCTGCGCTGCTACACCTGCGCGGCCGTCCCCGTCCTGGACCCGCTGACCGGGCAGGTGGCGGGCACGGTCAACCTCACCACGTGGTCGCAGTCCTCCCCGGCGCTGCTGCTGGCCCTCGCCCAGGCGGCGGCCGGCAACACGACCGCGCTGATGCTGGCCCGTTCCACCGGGCGGACCATGCCCGTACAGCCGCGCGGTGAGGTCCGCCGGGTCTACCGCGAGCGTTTCCCCCAGGACGACGGCGACGGCCCGCGGCTGTCCCGTGCCTGGCGGAACGCGGTGGCCGAGGCGCGCGCCGCGCTC